>CAIUZX010000078.1 GCA_903903715.1 uncultured Caulobacterales bacterium | reverse complement strand
GTCGCCGCCACACGCGACGACTTCCATCGAACTCTCCTGCCCCTGTCGAACGGCGTATTGCTGTTGAACCGCCGCCAGATCGCAACGCCAAAGTCGAGCTGATCGTGCCTTCGCCCACCGCTCTCGAGAGCGCTTCGGCGCAGCTGCGGTTTTCCGAAACCCTGCGCCGCTGGCTTGCGCAGTCGCTGCCCGGCTTGCAGCCCGAGCTCACGGCCTATGTCGGCGGCGATCCGTCCAACGGGCGGCTGGCGCAGCTCCGGGACCTTCTGACGGAGGCAGGACTTTTCGAGACCGAAATCGTCCATGCGCCTTCCGCTGAAACGTCGGCGGAAGGCGCGAACCTGATCATTCTGGATCCGGATCTGGAGGCGGAGACGTCCTTCGACGCGGCGGATCACCTCCTTCCGCATCTTGTCGACGGCGGCGTGCTGCTCGGTCCCTATGACATGTCGCCAAAGGCGACGGCGCAGCTGAGATCCCTCGCCCAGCGGGAAAACGCCGACATCGCTTTCGGCCCGCTGGTCTGGGTGACGACGCGAGGCCACCTGCCCATTCCCCGTATCTGGCTCGGGCGGGCATTTCAGGCAAGCTACGCGACCACCAGGTTCGGTAGCCTTGAGGCCCTTTGCCCGCCAGCAACCGACGGGGTCTCCTTTCTCACTCAAGCTAGGGAGGGGCGCCGCACCCGCCTGGCGATCGGCGAGACCGAAGCCTATGTCTGCCCGGCCCCGCACGTTGAGGCCCCTTCGGCAGCGCAGATCTACTTCACGCCGCCCTATCAGGCGCGCAACGTCAGCCACGGCGGCTTCATCGCCTACGCGCCCAACCTGCGGCTCAGCGGCGCACACGGCTACATCTATGACGAAGACAACACGCTGATGACGGAATCCATCGGGCCGTTTCCCGAAGCCGTCGAGCAGCTCAAACCGTCCATCTGGGAGATCGACCCCTACATGCGTCCGGCGCCGGGTGGGACGGCCGCAGACGGACTAACGCCAATTGAGACGGGGTTCTTCCCCGAGGTACGCATTTCAGAGCCCGTGGTCGTGGCCAATTTTTCCGATCTGCACTGCTATCTGCACTGGCTCGCGGGGTGCCTGCCCCGCTTCTGGTATCTGGAGGCTTTTCCACAGTTGCGGGATCTGCCGGTCGTCATGGGGCCGATCATGACCCGGTATCAGAAAGAATATCTGGACCTGCTGCCGCATGGTCGCGATCTGCGCTTCATTCACACCAATGCATCGGTGACCCTGAGGCTGGACCACGCCTACGTTGTCTCGACAATCGATCGGCCGTCTGTCAGCCGCGCGACGACCGCATGGCTCCGCAAGACCTTCCTGCCCGCCGCCGGGCCGCCGCCCGCCGGCTATGAGAGCGGGCTCTATTATATCAGTCGTAGGGACGCAGCGATCCGCCACCTGACGAATGAGCAGGAAATACTGGACTTCCTCCTGCCCAAAGGATTCCAGATTCTGCAATGGTCCGACTTCTCGGTGATCGAACAGATCTCGTTGGCGCACCATGCAAAGGTCATCATCGGTCAGCACGGCTCCAACATGAGCAACACGATTTTCTGCAACAAGGACCTTCGGATACTCGACATTCACAATGATGGCGGAGGCATTCTCGGCTCGGACTGGTTCCTGAGCTTCGGCGCCCAAATGTACGGCGCGCGATACTACGCCATGCTCGGCGCCAAGGATCAGCTCGATCAACCTCAGGCCGGACTGGCCCACCAGCACCTCGACATGATCACGTTCAAAAAGCTATTTGAACGCATGATGGCGGACTAGATCCGGAGCCGGATCGGCATTTCGCACTCGCAGAGCTCGGCGACGCTGGCAAAGCGACGACCGATCGCCTGATACAGTTTCTCCGAGTTGATGGAGGCGTCCAGCGGCCTCGGCTCGAGAAAGGGTAGGTCGTTCAGTCGGCAATAGGTCACGACGGACGTCACCTCTTGGAGGCGTTCGTAGACCCGTCTGACAATCTCGAAGATCTCGATCCTCGAGAGCCGCTCAGGCCCGCCGACATGATAGATCCCGGTCAGATCCCGACGCGCGCATTCCAGCGTCGCCTTCGCAGCGTCGGCCAGAGACGCTGGAGAAAAGTATTGGTCTTTGGCAAGCCGGATCTCGCGCCCACGCTCGAGGTCATCCACCCATTCGCCGAGGAGATTTCGCCGCCCTGTCTCGAGGCCAACCAGCTTTGCGTACCTCAGGATCAGGTGGGGTCGCCCGGCGAACTCCGAGGCGATGAAGGCTTCCATCTCGGCCTTCTGGCGACCGTATTCGAGTATTGGGTTGGGCGGCGCATCTTCTCGCAGGTCCCGGCCGCCGCCGTCGAACACGCCGTCGGTGGAGCAGTAGACCGGCGTGATCCCCTCAGACTTCAGACACGTGAGCAGGCGGATCATCGCCGACACGTTCACGTCCCGAGAGCCCGCAGGATCCCGCGCGCAGGCGTCGATCTGCGTCTGGCCAAACAGCAGCACAGCGTGACTCGGCCGACCTTGCAGACCGCTCAGAAGGCGCCGCGGATCGTCCTCCTTAGCGTCAAAGCGAATACCGTGGGGCAATGGGCGCTCGCGCCAGGTTGACATGACCTCGCCAGGGAACGCCTGCGCTCGCAAGGCCGATCCCAGCATCCCGGTAGCGCCAATGAGTAGGATCGTCATGCCGAAAACCTGCGCCTTTTTCAATGCCGCCTCAGTCAACCGACAGGACCGGCATGAGTCCCCTTCGCGCCAAAAGAACGCGTGCGAAGCAGGCCCAAAACACTATGATCACACATGGTCACTGACTCGCGCCCCGAGAGGAACGGAATTCGGCGCGGCGCAGGCGGCGAGTTTACGGAGTCGGAATGACCGCCAGCAATCTGTTCGGCAAGGTTTATGCTGAGAAGGTCAAGTCAGCTGCTGAGATTAGAGCGCTGATCGGAGACCGCCCTCGCGACCGCAGGGTGGTGATGTGTCATGGAACATTTGATATTGTTCATCCAGGCCATATCCGGCACCTGCTTTATGCGCGTGAGCGCGGCGACTTGCTTGTCGTCGGTATCACCGCAGATCACCATATCCAGAAGGCGAACATCAGGCCCTACGTGCCCCATGACCTTCGGGCATTGAATCTCGCGGCTCTCCAGATGGTCGACTTTGTCACCGTCGATCCGAATGCTGATCCGCTGGAAAACATCCGCATCATTCAGCCGGACTACTTCGTCAAAGGCTATGAATACGCAAAGGGCGGCGTGCACCCCAAGACCGCTGCGGAAATGGAAGCCGTCGAAAGCTATGGCGGGGAGATGGTGTTTACACCGGGGGACGTGGTGTACTCGTCCTCCCGCATCATCGACTCCATGCCGCCGAACATCTCGAATGAGAAGCTCATGGTGGTCATGGAAAACGAAGGGATCACCTTCGAGGACCTTGATCGAAGCCTTGATGCGCTGTCCGGCCTGAAGGTGCACGTCGTGGGCGACGTGATCGTCGACACACAAACCCGCACCACGCTGATCGGCGCCAACGGCAAGACACCGACTTTCAGTGTCCGCTATGAGGACGAAGTGCACTATGTCGGCGGCGCGGGCGTGGTCGCCAAGCACCTGCAGACCGCCGGCGCCGAGGTCACTCTGTCGACGGTCCTGGGCGATGACGCGCTCGCGGAGTTGGTCCGGAACGATCTCGCCAGCGCGGGCGTCCGGCTCAAGGCCGTGACGGACCCGACCCGACCGACGACGCAGAAGAACGCGGTCGTGGTCGGCGACTATCGCATGCTGAAGATCGACAAGCTGGACAATCGGGCCATCTCGGACCGCATTCGCCGCGAGATCTGCGCCAACCTCTCCACCACAGACGCCGACCTCGTTATCCTCAGCGACTTCCGTCATGGCGTGTTCAGCGCGCCGACTACGGACGCGATCATCGCTTCGATCCCGCCAGGAGCTTTGAAGGTCGCCGACAGCCAGGTCTCCAGCCGCTGGGGCAATATCCTCGATTTCAAGGACTTCGACCTGATCACGCCCAATGAGCGGGAGGCGCGGTTCGCCATGGGCGATCAGGACACCGTCATCCGCCCCCTCGGCAGCCGCCTATATGAAGCGGCGCGATGCCGGCACCTGCTCCTGAAGCTCGGGGAGCGCGGGGTGATCGTGTTTCGTCCGGCAAACCCTCCGGGCGATATCGGATCGAGCTTCGTGGTGCTCGACAGTTTCACAGATCGTGTGGTCGACGCCGTCGGCTCGGGAGACGCCCTGCTCGCTTATTCCGCCCTGGCGCTCCGCGCCACCGGCAATTGCGTGATCGCAGGCATCCTCGGAAGCTTCGCCGCAGCCGTCGAATGCGAGCTGGACGGAAACATTCCGGTGTCCCTCGAACAACTCCGCGCCAAATGCGCGCAGATCAAAGACCGGTGCTTCGTCGGATGAGCGCACCGCTCCGTCTGGCGATCTTCGGCCTGGGGGTCCAGGGACGCAAGCGCGCGCGCATCGCCGGCGCAGACTTGGCCGCGACCATCGATCCGGTCGCGTCGGACGCGGACCTTCGCGCGATCGAAGACCTGGATCTGGACCTGATCGACGCCGCGGCTGTCTGCACGCCGGACCACGCCAAGCCCGAATTGCTGCAGAGTTTGCTGGCGGCCGGAAAGCATGTCCTCGTCGAAAAGCCGCTCATGTTGGGAGAGGACGCCGCCTATCAGGCCCTGGCCCGGACGGCGAAGGCGACAGACGCCGTGCTCTACACTGCCTATAACCATCGCTTCGAGCCGCACTTCATCCGCATGCGGGATCTTCTGGCTTCGGGAGCGCTGGGGCAGGTCTACAGCCTCCGCCTCTTCTACGGAAACGGTACGGCGCGTCTGGTCGCAGACAGTCCCTGGCGCGATCGCAACAGCGGCGTGCTGCCGGACCTCGGCAGCCACCTCCTGGACACGCTCCGCTTCTGGTTCGGCGATGAAGCACGGTGGGACTTCAAACTCGTCCGCGCCTCGTCCTTCGAGACCAAGGCGTTCGACAATGTGGTGCTGGCGGGCGCAGGCGCGCCGGACGTCGAGCTCGAAATGTCGTTGATCTCCTGGCGCAACGACTTCTCGGCGGACGTCTTCGCAGACAAGGGCAGCGCCCACATCCGTTCCCTTTGCAAATGGGGCCCCTCGTCCTTCATCCACCGGACCCGTATCCTGCCCAGCGGCCGCCCGACGGAGACCGAGGTGACCCTGACTCAGGAGGATCCGACCTGGTCCTTGGAATACGCGCACTTCAAAGACCTGTGCCACAGCCTGAGCGAGAATAGGCCGGAGCCCCTCGTGGATGACCTGTGGATCGAGCGGGAGTTGGCGAACATCAGCGGCCAGGCCGGGACGCCCCTATGATGCTGTCGGACCTCCCCACCATAGGAATTTGCGGCCTGACACACCTGGGGCTGTGCACCGCTGCGGCGTGCGCCGCAAAGGGCTTCGAGACAGTGGCCTATGACTCTGACGATCAGCGGGTCGAGGCCATCCGGGCGGGACGTCTCTCCATCGAGGAGCCGGGCCTGCCCGAGGCCTTGCGACACCCGAACCTCAAACTGTCTGCGGCATTGCACGATATCGCCCAATGCGACGTGGTCTTTGTGGCGGAGGATGTTCCGACCCTGGAGGACGACACCAGCGACCTCAACCCCATCCGCACATTAGCTGAACACGTCTTCCCGCACCTGAAGCCGGGCGCCATCATGGTGATCCTGAGCCAGGTTCCGCCCGGCTTCACGCGTGGCCTTGCCCGTGATCTCGGCGGCGAAAACATCGGCTATCAAGTTGAGACGCTCATCTTCGGACGGGCGATGGCCCGGGCGCTGCATCCGGAACGGCTGATCGTCGGTCAGCTCGACACGGACAGGCCTCTGCCGAATGCCTACCAGGCCTATCTGCAGGCCTTCGATTGTCCGGTTCTGACGATGCGCGCTGAAAGCGCGGAGCTGACCAAGATCGCCATCAACGCTTTTCTGGTGTCGAGCCTTAGCACCACGGGAATGCTGGCCGACCTCGCCGCGGAGACGGGCGCGCAGTGGAGCGAGATCGTTCCGGCCCTCAGACTCGACGCACGGATCGGCCCGTCCGCCTATCTGACCCCTGGCCTCGGCTTTGGCGGCAGCAATCTCGGGCGCGACATCGCCACGATCGAGAAGCTCGCGGGTGAACACGGCGTGGAGAGCGGACTGACCACCTGCTGGACACGGGCGTCCGCATACCGTCGGGGATGGGCGCTGCGACAGGTCCATTCGGCAGGCCTTGAAGCGGACGCGCCGGTCGCCATCCTCGGCCTCGCCTACAAGGAAAACACCGCCTCCATCCGCAACTCCCCGGGGGTGGAGCTTCTCCGCAATCTGGGCCCGCGCCTGGTGTCGGCGCATGATCCTGTCGTGAGTGCGATCCCCGATCCGCCTGAGCGACTGACCATCTGCGCGACCGTGGAAGCGGCCTGTCAGTCCACCGCCGCCGTCGCGATCATGACTCCCTGGCCGGACTACGCGACCATAACGGCCGATCAGCTCGCGGGCTGGACACAAGCGCGGCTACTGCTTGACCCCTACGGCCTGCTCGATGAGCGCGCCTTCGCACGCGCCGGTTTCGACTATCGCCGACTTGGCCACCCCTCTGGATCGTGAAGGCGCACCATGCCCCCTTTGACGCATCAACTTGAGCAGCCCGTGAAACCTCAACGGCTGGTGGTCATCGGCGCCGCGGGCTTTGTCGGCCGACATGTGATCAGCGCCGCCAGGTCCGAGGGCGTCGACGTTCTGGCCTTGGGCCGCGCCGATGTCGATCTGTCCGCCGCTGACGCCGACGAGCAGCTTGGCGGGCTCTGCAGACCGTCCGACACGGTCGTGTTCGCAGCCGCCCGCGCGCCGGCGAAGACCTCGGAAATGATGGTCGAGAACGTCATCATGGCGCAGGTCGTCTGCGCCGCCTGGAGGCGGTCTCCGGCGTCGCACCTGATCTACATTTCGTCCGACGCGGTCTATGGCGAGGCGACGTTCGTCACCGAGACCTCCCCCACAGACGCTAGCAGCCTGCACGGCGCCATGCATGTCGCCCGAGAAGCCATGGTGCAGTCCATCGCGGGCGCCACCCCGCTGGCGATCCTGCGGCCGAGCGCACTATATGGCGCAGGCGACCCGCACAACAGCTACGGACCGAACCGCTTCGCGCGAGACGCGGTGAAATCGGGCGAGATATCGCTGTTCGGAAACGGCGAGGAAATGCGCGACCATGTGCACGTCGAGGATCTCGCCAGGGTCGTCCTGAGCTGCGCCATGCGCCGGACTTCCGGAATATTGAATGTTGCGCTGGGACAATCCCTCTCCTTCCGCGCCGTTGCAGAGCATCTGGCGTTTCGACTCGAACCGGAGCCGACTATTCACGGCTCGCCGCGCCAGAACCCCGTGACGCACCGCCATTTCGACCCCACCTTGAGGTTGACGAAAATGCCCGACGTGACGTTTCGAAGCTTCGAGCAAGGCTGCTCTGACCTCCTTCCCGCCGCCGTCGCCCTCACGCCAGTGAGCCCGGAATGAGCGCAACCGTGTTTCACGCGACGTCGGTCGAGGAGGTCGCAGCCCTCCGCGGCGAGATTCAGGACGCCATTCGGGTCAGAGGTTACGCGAGCGTTCGCGGCCTGTACGACCGAGACCGTATCCGGAGCCGACTTTCGGGCATTCTCTCCTACATCAACACGACGCAGCACCGCGCCTCCTCCGGCGTCACACCGGACGAGATTCGGCGGAATGTCAGCAAGTGGGGCATCGGCGTCGCCAACCAGTCCCAGGCCGGCATCTCCCGCTTCATGATCAACATCTACAATCCGCTGTTTGATGAGGACATCTTCGAGCTCCACAATGACTTCAGAACCCTGATCGCACTGCGGGACACGGTAATTGGGCGAGAGGTCCTGACCGACGAAAGTCTTGCGCCCGATCACTTCAACGCCTGCCGCATCCATTTCTATCCCGCCGGCGGCGGCTTCATGTCGGCGCACAGGGACCGTAGAGGCGCCACCGTGTTCGGAGACGTCACGGGCGATGATGTGGCCTACCTGCAGCTCAGCCTTCAGTTGACGGAACGCGGCGTGGATTTCCATTCCGGCGGCGTCTATGTCGAGCGTAACGGGGAGATCCACGATCTCGAGCTCGGGGGCCGCTCCGGCGACGTGGTCATCTGGGACGGTCAGAGCGTGCACGGTGTCGCGGATATCGATCCAGAGACCCCCTTCAACGCCAACGCCATGTCCGGCCGCGCCGTGGCGCTGACGGGTGTGTTCGACCGGGGCGGACTGCGGCCTCTCAAGGACTGAGCGCGATGATCGACGTCCACGCCCATATCGTCGAGGCTCAGCACGGCGGCCTGATCCTGTCGGTCGAAGGAGACCCGCCGGTTCCGGAAGGCCATCCCTACGACTGGCACAAGGCCCAGCCTTACGGCGAGACGTTTGTCGTCGCGCCCTATCTGACCGCTGACAAGCGCCATGCCGACAGCGACATCATCTACATTCACTGCCGCCGGAACGGCTTCACTCCGGACCAGATCGCTGCGTATCTGGCGGGTTCGGCGTCGAAGGTCGTGGTGCTGGACACATTTTACAAGTTCGTCTGGAAGCCGGTCGACTTCTTCCATCTGCTTGCGAGATTCCGGGACCGCCATTTCCTGCTGACCCACGGCGGGGGCTACGACATTCACGAGATGCTGCAGGTCGTGCGTTACAGCCCGAACGCCTTCGTGGACTTCTCCGCCACCCAGGAGATCTTCGGCTGCGTGACCGGCCAGCCAGATCTTGATATCGGCGTCAGCCGCCTGATCCGACACGCCCTCGCAGAGCCGCGTATCCGGTCGAAGGTCGTGTTCGGCTCCGACAACCCCGAATTCAGTCAGGCTGCGGCCATCGCCTGGTATCGCGGCACTGATCCCGCGCTCTTCGACCTGTTCGATGCAAACTATGCGCGCCTGATCTCCCCTTTGAAGGCGGAGCGCGCTCTGGCGCAAGGTCCCGCTGCAGGAACACCCCATGTCTGACGTCCTCGTCCCGTTCGTCGATCTGAAGCAGCGCTTCGCCGAAGAGCGCGAGGAGCTGCTGAGCGCGGTGACCGATGTGCTGGAGCGCGGCGACCTGATCGGAGGTGCAGCTGTCACGGACTTCGAGGCCGCCGCCGCCAGCTACGCCGGCGCAGCTCATTGCATCGCCCTGAATTCGGGAACCGATGCGCTGATGATGGGCATGATGGCGGCGGGAATCAGGCGCGATGATGAAGTGATCACGCCGCCGAACTCCTTCGTCGCCTCGACGGCCTCTATCGCGCATATCGGCGCCACGCCGGTCTTCTGCGACGTGGGCGAGGATCAGAACATCGACCCTGCACGTATCGAGGCGCTCATCACGCCTCGCACGCGCGCGATCATGCCCGTTCACTGGACCGGCCGCATTTGCGACATGGAAACCATCAGCGCCATTGCCGAAACGCATGGCCTGCTGGTGATTGAGGATTCGGCCCAGTCGATGGGCGCTTACCGGAATGGACGCCATGGCGGGACCTGGGGCGTGGTCGGCGCCTTTTCCGCACACCCCTTGAAGAACCTCAACGCCGTCGGCGACGGCGGCTTTCTGTTCACCCAGAGCGCCGAAATCGCTGAGCGCTTGCGCCGCTATCGCAATCACGGACTGGCGGATCGCGACACCTGCCTCGAATGGGGCGTGAACTCCCGCCTCGACACCATCCACGCAGCCGTCCTGCTACACAGGCTTAGGCGGCTGGACGACGTCATCGAGCGGCGACGTCGCAATGTGGAGCTCTATCGATCCCTGCTCGTTCAGGACGATCTCTTCATTCCCCCCTATGATCCGCAGCAGAGCGATGCGCACGTCATGTTCATCATCCAGTGCGAGCGCCGCGACGAGCTGCACGCGCATCTGACCCAGTCGGGCGTCCAGTCGCTGATCTACTACCGCCGTCCGATCCATCTGCAGCCGGCGGCGGCGGCTCTTGGATATCGCAAGGGCGACATGCCCGTCGCAGAGCGTCAAGCGGATCGGGTTCTGGCTCTGCCGCATCATCAACACCTGAGCCCGGAACAGATCGAAATGACCGCCAACGCGGTGAATGCGTTCTATGGTCGCTCATGACGGCGACATGGGTCCACCCGGAAGACTGGACGTGACGGGCAAGATGTCTCACGATCTCCAAGCGAGACGTTGATTCCGCACTTTTCTGACAACCTAGCTGGTCCGGTCCACATCCACATGGCAGCGCCACTCGCTTCGACGTCCGGGCGCCTTTCCCGTCGGTTTCCCTTCCTCGATCTCCATGGCCAAACGGCCGAATTGCGCGACGAACTCGACGCAAGCATCCGGCATGTGATCGATCGCGGTCATTACATCCTGGGTCCGGAGGTTGCAGGTTTCGAGCAGGCTTTTGCCGATTACTGCGGCGTTGGTCATGCCGTCGGCCTCAATTGCGGCCTCGACGCCGTCGAATTCGCCTTGAGGGCGGTGGGGGTCTCGCCGGGGGACGAGGTCATCGTTCCGGCCATGACTTTCATCGCTACGTGGTTGGCGGTGGATCGCGCGGGCGCCGTCCCGATCCCAGTCGATGTCGACCTCGGAACCGCTCTGATCCGGCCTGACCTGATCGAAGCGGCGATCACACCCGCAACGCGCGCCATCCTCGTCGTTCACCTCTACGGCCGCCCGTGCGACATGACAGCCGTTGAGGAGATCGCCCGAAGGCGCAATCTCAAAATCGTCGAGGATGCGGCGCAGGCGCACGGGGCCATGATCGGCGAGACCCGCTGTGGAGCGTTCGGTCACGCCGCAGCCTTCAGCTTTTATCCCGGCAAGACCCTCGGCGCCTTCGGGGACGGTGGCGCCGTCACCACGCGTGATCCGGAGGTTGCGGAGCGCGTGCGCCGTCTGCGCAACTACGGCTCCGTCGCCAAGTACCAACACGTGGAATTCGGCGTGAACAGCCGGCTTGACGAAATCCAGGCGGCGATACTTTCGGTGAAGCTGAAGCATCTGGAGCCGTGGATCTCCCACCGGATCGCGCTCGCCGACGCGATGCGTCGACGCATCGCCGACCGCAGGCCCGATCTTGCGCCGCCGGAACCCGCCTCGGGAACGCGACACGCGTGGCATCTCTTCACCGTCCGGACAGACCGTCGCGACGCGGTCCGGGCCTGGCTGGCCGAGTACGGAGTCGAGACTCTGATCCATTACCCGCACGCCTTCGCGGAACAGCCGATCTATGACGCGCGTCAGTCCATCCAAGCCCCAAATGCCGCGCGGATCGCCGCAACCAGCCTGAGCCTGCCCTTTGGCCCGCACCTTTCGTTGCAAGACGCCGAGACGATCGCCGACCTGTTCGTCGATGCGGTTATCGCCATGGCTGATGGTTGAGACGGCCGGGACAATGAACGCCCTGCCCCGTGTCCTGATCCTGATGCCGTACGATTCCGACCTCTATGTCGCGATGCTCACGGGACTGAAAAAGGCATTCGAGCGCGCAGGCTGGATTGCGGACTTGATCCCATCGCGTTGGCGAGACATCGACTTGAAGCAGATGGCTCAGGGGCTCCAACCCGACGTCATCTTCGCCGTCAATCGACCGCGTTCAACGGTGCAATGGGTTCCAAACGACGCGATCTATATCTCCTGGATCCAGGATCATTTCTTTCTGAGCGACCAGCTGATCAAGTCAGGTAGCCAAGACGCCGACATCACCTATTTCATCACGCGTCGCATGTTTGACGACTTCCCGGTCTCGGAGATCAACAACGCCAAGGTTCTGCTCTGCGGCGTCGACACGGATGTTTTCAAGGCAGATTTGACACTTGGTGACGTTTGCGACGCCACTTTCGTGGGCTTCATCGGTCATTACAATGACACACAACGCCACATCAGCGTCGGCGGCAAACAAGTCGAATTGAGAAAATATTTTGAACAATATCAAAATTGGGTCTTAAAAAGCCAAGTCTCCGCACAGAACTTTTCCGCCCTGCTCAATCTCAGAGACCAATTTCTCGCCGAACATGGTGCGGAGCATGGCGCTCTAGCCAAAGACATCCGCCATATTGTCGATGAGATAATCCCTCGCTCCGCCGACCGCGCGATCATTATTCACCAGCTTCTCGACGCCACGACAGATACTCAGATCTTCGGACCGGACCACTGGAAGTCCTGGCCAGCATTTGCGCCCTATTACCACGGAGTGGCGTCCGCGCCTTCGGATGTCGCACGCATCTACGCAATGGGTCGGGTCAGCGTGCACAACGGCGGCTATCTCGCTCATCCACGCGTGATGGAGGCTATGGGCGCCGGCGCCGTGATGCTGGCGAATGCAGACGCCTACGCCGACACTTCGGATGCGCCGGGCGCGAATTTCATACCGGGCGAGAACGTTTTACTCTACCCGCCCGGAGGCCTGAAGGCGGTTGCCCAGGCCGCGCTCGCCGATCACGACCTCCGACGCAGGATCAGAGCGAACGCAGCGGCCTTGATCAGAGCAAGGCACACATGGGATCATCGGGTGGCGCAGATTCTCGCTGATCTGCACGCGCTCGGGCGAGATTTTCACTCCAGATCAACCTCGCGCGACGATGCGAGCCTCCATTCCGGGCACATTCATCCATGAATACTGAGTCCGCCAGATTTATAGACCTTCCAAGAGTCAATGATCGCCGAGGCAATCTGACATTTGTCGAAAATGACCGACAGATTCCCTTCACCATACAGCGCGTTTATTATCTCTATGATGTCCCCGGAGGGGAGACCCGCGCAGGCCACGCTCTAGCGTCGACGAAGCAATTCCTGATCGCCGCATCCGGGAGCTTTGACGTCAATCTCGATGATGGTCGCACCAAGCGCAAATTCTCCCTCAACAGGTCCTATTTCGGCCTGTACGTCCCGCCCATGCTCTGGCGCGAGTTGGACAATTTCTCTTCGGGCGCCGTTTGTCTCGCCCTAGTTTCGAGCCTTTACGACCCGAGCGAATATTACCGGGACTATTCTGAATTCTGCAAAGCCCGCTCTAATTCGGACGACCTACCTGCCCTGGAGCCTTGACTATGTACGCGTCGACTTTCGGATCAGACTATTGGAAAGCAGCCCTTGATTACTGGCGAGATCCAACCGAAAAGTCGTGGATACTGGTCAACCCGGCATCGATTGGCGATACGTGGTGCACCCTGGCGCTCGCCAACGCCTTCAAGCGCGTGCACGGCGGCCCATTGACCGTTGTGGTGCACGAAGGCCAAGAAGCCATGGCTCAAATGTACTCTGACGACATTGACCGCCTGATCGTCTGGGAAAAGCAGCGATTGATGCGCTTTTGCATTCGACTGCAGGGGGCGGGCCATTTCGACATAGATGAGCCGATCATCGCCCACCCATTGTGGCACGGCGCCGGTAGAACCATCTTCCCCTTGATGGAGCGGTTGAGGCAACCCGGCAAAGGCGGGCTCACCTTCGCAGATCAATGGCGCCTCATGCTTCGTCTGCCGTGGGACAGCGAAATGCGCGCGCCAAGGATTTCGGACGATGACCGCGCCGAAGCGGATCGCTATGCGGATCAGATGGGTGTAGCCGCCGGCACAAGCGTCATCCTTTTCCCGGATAACAATACAAACCCACCCCTTCCGGACACGGTTTGGGCGGCGTTGGCTCACGCCCTGTCAAGTAAGGGCTGGAAGGTCTTCACAAATCTCGCTGGAAATTCAACCGGCGGCCGAAGCGAGCCCCTTCCCGGAACGCACCCGATTGCAGTTACAGTCAAGAATGCGATCCCTCTCGTCGAAAGAGCCGGTCGTTATATTTCAATGGCGAATGGCATGCAGGTCATGCTGCTTGGATCCGGCGTCAACGCTCAGCACACGTTCTTGATCCACGACGCGCCTCTTGGTGAAAAATGGGGAAGTCTGGGCTATCCGATTAGCGACATGCTGATGCAAAGCTCTGAATGCGCCGGCGTCGCACCGGGACCATTTTTTGAATACATGGTCAACCCGGCCACATTTACCCAAGAAGACATCCAGAAAATCGCCGACAACGATCCTTCAGCGATCCCGAGGTTCTACCTCGATTGACACCTGAACGGCCCATCCGCAACGCGCTGCGCTGACAGTCTCGGCAAAGGCCGAGCTTGACGTGTTGGCTCGGATGGTGGGCGGCGAGAGATTCGAACTCCCGACCCTCTCGGTGTAAACGAGATGCTCTAACCAGCTGAGCTAGCCGCCCATTTCCAGCACGCATAGACGATTATTCGTACGAGTGAAATCGCGCCAGCGCACGAAAAAGGGGGCGTTGTCTCCAAGCCCCCTTCCGAGACTGCAACCCCGTCCAGAAAACGGAGGTCCGTCTGAACTAGTTGATGGCGGTCTTCAGGCCTTCGCCGACGCGGAAGCGAACCGTCTTGGACGCCGGACGCGCCACCTGCTCACCCGTGCGCGGATTGCGGGCCATACCCGCTTCGCGAGCCACCGGCACGAAACTGCCGAAGCCGACGATGCGCACTTCCTGATTGGCTTTAATGGAATCCGTCACGGCTTCGATGAACGCGTCGAGCGCTTCCTTCGCCTGCTTTTGATTGAGCCCCGACTTCTCGGCGATGGACGCCACCAGTTCGGCCTTTGTGGTCATGTCGTTTCTTCTCCCAACCCCTTGGCGGTCGCGCCTGTCGCGCGAGTCATCTGTCGCCTGAACGCGGATTATGGAACTGGAAATTCCCCTACGTCAAAACGAAAAACGCCTGAACAGGGAGGGATGCGGACGAATTTTCAGGACGTAGGAAGTTTTTCGGCTCGGAATGCCGAAAGCAACCCCCACCGACCTTGCAACTGACGCCGCAAAGTCGGTGGGAAACTTTTGAGTTCACATATTCGTTAGTGAGTGATCACCGTATCAGTGTCACGACTATCGTCGGCAGTCGTCGGTTTCACGACGTCCGTAGGCTCCGTCCATTCGATGGGAGACAGGGGACCGGTCAAGGCGTGCGCCAGAACCTCGTCCACTGTACCGACGGGAATGATGGTCATGCCCGACTTCACAGACTCCGGCACGTCCGCGAGATCCTTGGCGTTCTCCTGCGGAATGAGCACAAGCTTCACGCCGGACCGAAGGGCTGCGAGCAATTTTTCCTTCAGTCCGCCGATGGCCAGCACCCGGCCGCGCAGGGTGATCTCGCCGGTCATGGCGACGTCCTTGCGCACAGGCACCCCCGTGAGCACCGAGACCATGGCCGTGACCATGGCGACGCCGGCGGATGGACCGTCTTTTGGCGTCGCGCCTTCCGGCACGTGAACGTGGACATCCGTGCGGTCGAAGGTCGGCGGTGAGATGCCGAACTGCGGCGCGCGGGAGCGGACGTAGGAATTGGCCGCAGAGACCGATTCCTTCATCACGTCCTTCAGGTTGCCGGTGATGCTCATGCGGCCCTTGCCGGCCATGCGCACGGCTTCGATCGTGAGGATCTCACCGCCGAATTCCGTCCAGGCGAGACCCGTGACGATCCCGACCTGATCGGCCTCGTCGGTCTCTCCGTGACGGAACTTGCGCACGCCCGCATACTTGGCGACCCGCGCCTCATCAAGAACGATCAGCTTCACCTTCTTGCGGGCGAGATCGCGAACCGTCTTGCGCGCGAGGTTGCCGAGTTCACGCTCCAGCGACCGAACGCCGGCCTCCCGCGTGTAGTAGCGGATCAGATCCCGGATCGCTTCCTCGGGCACGGTCCACTCCGCATCTGTCAGCCCGTGATCTTTCGCGACTTTCGGCAGAATGTGACGCTGGGCGATCTCGACCTTCTCATCCTCGGTGTAGCCGGGGATACGGATGATCTCCATCCGGTCGAGCAGAGGCTGCGGCATGTTCAGGCTGTTGGCCGTTGTCACGAACATCACCTGGCTGAGGTCGTAATCGACTTCGAGGTAGTGATCCCCGAACGTAGCGTTCTGTTCCGGATCCAGCACCTCGAGCAAAGCGCTGGAGGGGTCGCCCCGCCAGTCGGCGCCGAGCTTGTCAATCTCATCCAGCAGGAAGAAGGGATTGGTCGCCTTGGCCTTCTTCATGGACTGGATGATCTTGCCGGGCATGGAGCCGATATAGGTCCGCCGGTGCCCGCGGATCTCCGCCTCGTCGCGCACGCCGCCGAGGGACAGGCGAACGAACTCCCGTCCGGTCGCCTTGGCGATGGAGCGCCCTAGCGAGGTCTTGCCGACGCCCGGAGGTCCGACGAGGCACAGGATCGGACCCTTCAATGCGCCGGTGCGCGCCTGAACGGCGAGGTACTCAAGGATGCGCTCCTTGACCTTGTCGAGACCGTAGTGGTCATCGTCGAGGATGGTTTCGGCTTCCGCCAGATCAATGGGCTTCAGCTTGTTCTTGCCCCACGGAATGGACAGCAACCAGTCGAGATAATTGCGCACGACCGTGGACTCGGCGGACATCGGGCTCATGTTACGCAGCTTCTTCAGTTCCGCATCCGCCTTGGTTCGCGCTTCCTTCGAGAGCTTGGTCTTCTTGATGCGCTTTTCGAGGTCGATCAGCTCATCACGATGTTCGTCCTGCTCGCCGAGCTCCCGCTGAATGGCTTTCATCTGCTCATTCAGGTAGTATTCGCGCTGGGTCTTCTCCATCTGCCGCTTCACGCGGCTACGGATCTTCTTCTCGACTTGCAGGACGGAGATTTCGCCCTCCATCATCGCGAAGACCTTTTCGAGGCGCTTGGCGATGTTGACGATCTCCAGCAGCGCCTGCTTTTCGGCGATCTTCACCGACAGGTGCGCAGCGATTGAATCGGCCAACTTTCCAGGCTCGACGATCTGCGGGATCGCGGCCAGCGCTTCTGGCGGGACCTTCTTGTTCAGCTTGACGTAGCCTTCGAACTGCTCGGTCACGGCGCGGCTCAGGGCCTTCGCCTCCGGCGCGTCGGCGCCGTCCTCGTCAAGCATCGCGGCTTCGGCCTCGAAGTACTCATCCCGTTGCGTGAAACGCAAAAGCGCCGCGCGGGTTTTGCCTTCGACAAGCACCTTTACCGTGCCGTCCGGCAGCTTCAGGAGCTGGAGCACCGTGGCGACCACGCCGACGTCATAGATCGCGCCCGGCTGCGGATCATCGTCAGCCGAGTTCCGCTGGGTGGCCAGGAGGATCGACTTGTCGCCCCGCATGACCTCTTCGAGCGCCCGGACAGACTTTTCCCGACCCACAAAGAGCGGCACGACCATGTGGGGGAATACCACGATGTCCCGCAAGGGGAGCACGGGGAGGATGCGGATATCAGACATTCGTCACTCCATGGCCGGACGCGTGCTGGCTCACGCATCTGACCCGATCGGACCCTGCCTGCCTGCGGAACGCCCGGTGGCGAGGATCGTTGAAAGCCTTGTCCGCCCCAAATCGCGGCGACGGACTCAGCGACCAGAGGTCTAATGTGGACCGTCGTGCGGGCTAATCAAGGCGCACAAGGTAAGCGACAGGCGGATTGGAGATATCCAACCCGCCCTGCGCATGCGAATCTGTGAATGAAATCAGGCGCGACGGAAAAGGTCGGCGTCAGGACGCCTGACCGCCGCGTTTCTCAGCGTAGATCATCAACGGCTGAGCCCGGCCCTCGACCACTTCGGCATTGACCACGACCTCTTCAACACCCTGATAGGTCGGCAGCTCGAACATCGTGTCGAGCAGGATGCCCTCCATGATCGAGCGCAAGCCGCGGGCGCCGGTCTTCCGCTGGATCGCCTTGCGGGCGATGGCGTGAAGCGCGTCGTCGGTGAAGGTCAGGCCCACAGATTCCATCTCGAACAGGCGCTGGTACTGCTTGACCAGGGCGTTCTTGGGCTCCGTCAGGATCTTCACCAGCGCCACCTCATCGAGGTCCTCGAGGGTTGCGATGACCGGCAGACGGCCGATGAACTCGGGGATAAGCCCAAAGCGCAGCAGATCGTCCGGCTCCACATTGCGGAGCACTTCGCCCGTGCGGCGATCTTCCGGATCCTTCACCGTCGCGCCGAAGCCGATGGACGAGCCCTTGCCGCGTCCCGAGATGATCTTCTCCAGGCCCGCAAAGGCGCCGCCGCAGATGAACAGGATGTTCGTCGTGTCGACCTGCAGGAATTCCTGCTGCGGGTGCTTGCGGCCGCCCTGGGGCGGCACGGACGCCACGGTGCCTTCCATGATCTTGAGCAGCGCCTGCTGAACGCCCTCTCCCGACACGTCGCGGGTGATGGAGGGGTTGTCGGACTTGCGGCTGATCTTGTCGACTTCGTCGATGTAGACGATGCCGCGCTGGGCGCGTTCGACATTGTAGTCCGCGGCCTGCAGCAGCTTCAGGATGATATTTTCGACGTCTTCGCCGACATAACCCGCTTCGGTCAGGGTCGTGGCGTCCGCCATGGTGAAAGGAACGTCGATGATTCGCGCGAGGGTCTGGGCGAGCAGCGTCTTGCCGGAGCCCGTCGGACCGACCAGCAGGATGTTCGACTTGGCCAGTTCGACGTCGTTGTTCTTCTGCGCGTGGCTGAGGCGCTTGTAGTGGTTGTGCACCGCCACCGACAGCACTTTCTTCGCATGATCCTGGCCGATGACGTAATCATCAAGCACATCCCGGATCTCGCGAGGTGTCGGAACCCCGTCCTTGGACTTTACGAAAGCAATCTTGTGCTCTTCGCGAATGATGTCCATGCAAAGCTCAACGCATTCATCACAGATGAACACGGTGGGTCCGGCGATCAGCTTGCGCACCTCATGCTGGCTCTTTCCGCAGAAAGAGCAGTACAGGGTTGATTTAGCGTCGCCGCTGGCGGCTTTGGTCATAGGTCATCTCACTGTTCGTCGGCCGTCCCCGGCGAGCGGGAACCGGACGACATGCGCCGCCTTTCGGCGGAATCATCGTTCAGGCCTGAAGCCTCCCGAACTCACACTACATCGGGAAGGCTTACAGAAAGCTGACGATCGTCCAGACTGCATTCGAGCACAGGACCTTCTTCACGATCAAGGGGCAACCGCGCATACATAGGCGAGACGCCTTGCTTTCCTCGCTCTGATAGGCTTGGAGTGAACCCGATGGAGACCTCACTGGACGACCTGCACGCTCAAGGCCAAAGAACCGCGCCCAATGTGACGCGCGGCGGACCTATCGTTGCATTCGATTTCGACGGAACATTGACCACCAAGGACAGCTTCAAGGCTTTCTTGCAATGGCGTGAAGGCGCGATCGGCTACAGCGTGGGAATGATGCGACTGGCGCCTGCGGGATTGCGCTGGGCCAGAGACCGCGATCCCGGCAAGCTGAAGGCCGCCGCCGTGCGCACCTTCCTCAAGGGTGTTCCCCGCGCCATGATCGAGGAAGAGGCTGTCGAGTTCGCCAAACTGACGGCGCCCCTGCTCCTGCGGCCGGACGCCGTGAAGGTGTTTCGCAGGCATCGTCAGCACGGCGCGCGGATGGCTATTGTCACCGCCTCTCCCGAGATCATCGTCGCGCCTTTCGCCCGAGGCCTCGGCGCAGATGTGTTGATCGGCACGCGGCTCAAGTTCGACCACAATGATCGGATCCAGGGCGGGCTCGACGGCCTGAACTGCATCGGCCCGGAAAAGGTCGGTCGCCTGAAGGACGTCTTCGGCCAGGGCATCCGGCTTCAGGCCGCCTATGGCGACAGCCCGGGCGACAAGGACATGATGGAACTGGCGGACGAAAAATATATGCGCCTGTTTGTCGCCGACCCGGCCAGACCTCAGAAGTAATCACCGCAGAAGCCGCCGCCGCCGGGGTTAACCGGCGGCGAGCGACACCTTGATTACGATGCAACGGACAGGTCGTTCCCGTCGCGGCTTTCGTACACGTGGTCTACCAGACCAAAGGCCTTGGCCTCTTCGGCCGTCATGAAGTTGTCGCGGTCGAGGGCGCGCTCAATCACTTCCAGCGGCTGGCCGGTATGCTTGGCGTAGAGCTCGTTCATCCGCTTCTTTGTCTTGATGATGTCTTCGGCGTGGCGCTCGATGTCCGAGGCCTGACCGCGGAAGCCGCCGGAGGGCTGGTGCACCATGATCCGCGCGTTGGGCAGAGCAATCCGCTGTCCCTTCGCGCCGGCCGCCAGGATGAACGACCCCATCGAGGCCGCCATGCCGACGCAGAGCGTGGTCACGGGGCTGCGGATGTACTGCATGGTGTCGTAGATCGCCATGCCGCTCGTCACCACGCCGCCGGGCGAGTTGATGTACATCGAGATTTCCTTCTTCGG
The DNA here is from genome assembly GCA_903903715.1 of uncultured Caulobacterales bacterium. Taxonomy (GTDB): domain Bacteria; phylum Pseudomonadota; class Alphaproteobacteria; order Caulobacterales; family Caulobacteraceae; genus CAIMFV01. The sequence goes on along the minus strand of CAIUZX010000078.1, from coordinate 14,924 downwards.
ATTCTCGCTCTCGAGGAACAGAAGCTGCGCCGTGATGAGCGCCGCCATGCCGTCCTCGAACGGTCCGGTGAGGAAGATGATCCGCTCCTTCAGGAGGCGGGAGAAGATGTCAAAGGCCCGTTCTCCCCGGCTGGTCTGCTCGACCACCATGGGAACAAGGTTCATCATCACGCTTGTCGGGTCGCGCATCCGTGGCCTCTTCTGATCAAATTACCAGACTCAAGGCCAAGCCCCGGTCCGTCGTACCGTAGGATATCGCCTTCCACGAGGCGAGTTGCAAGCCGTCTGCAGCCTCTGTCGCTCAGTTCCGCGCGATCAGGCCGCGTCGTAACCGGCTGGCAGATCATCTTCGGCGAACAACTCGTCCTTCGTCACGGCCTGATCTTCGACCTTGGCCCGCTCAAAGATCAGATCCACGACCTTCTCTTCATAGACCGGCGCGCGGAGTTGGGCGGCCGCCTGCGCGTTCTGGCGATAGAACTCGATGACCTCGCGCTCCTGCCCCGGATAGCGGCGGGCTTCGGAGATCAGGGCCTGGTTCATTTCGGCGTCGGTGACGACAACGTCGTTGCGACGACCGATCTCGGCGAGGACGAGACCGAGGCGCACGCGGCGCTCCGCGATCTTTAGGTATTCGCCACGGAGTTGGGCTTCGGGCTTGGCCGCGTCCTCTTCGGAAAGCTGGCCGGCGGTCCGCTCCTGTTCAACCTGATTCCAGATGACCTGGAACTCATTGGCCACCATGCGCGGCGGCAGATCGAAGCTGTGCTTCTCGTCGAGCGCGTCCAGCAAGGCCCGCTTCATCTTGAAACGCGACGCCCCGGCGTACTGACGGGTCAGTTGGTCCTTAACGGCCTGACGGAGGGACGCGAGGTCCTCGAGGCCCAGCGACTTGGCGAATTCGTCATTCAGCTCGGCATCCTTGCCGGCCTTGATTTCCTTCACCTTCACGTCGAACTCGGCGTCCTTGCCGGCAAGGTGCGCCGCGCCGTAGTCGGCCGGGAAGGTCACCTTGACCACCACGTCCGCGCCGACCTTCACGCCCTTGAGCTGCTCTTCGAAGCCCGGAATGAAGCGGCCCGACCCGATCACCAGTTCAACGTCATCCGCCTGACCGCCTTCGAAGGCTTCGCCGTCGACGCGACCCAGGAAGTCGATGACGAGCTGATCTCCGTCAGCCGCCTTCGGCGCCTTGCCGCCCTTCTTTTCAAAGGTGCGGTTCTGCTCGGCGATTTCCTTCAGTTGCCCGTCTATCTCTTCGTCGCTCGGATCATAGACCGGGCGAGAGAGCGACAGGGTCGACGGGTCCACCGGCTCGAATTCCGGCATCAGCTCAACCGAAAGATCGAAGGCGAGATCGGCGCCGCCGGCGAGCACGCGCTCGAGATCGCCCGAGAAGTTGACATCCGGGGAAGCAGCAGGGCGGATCTTGGCGTCGTCGATGGCCTTCTGCTGGGTTTCCTGCAGGGCCTGCTCGACCACTTCCTGCATCAGACCCTTGCCGTACATCTTGCGCACATGGGTCGCCGGCACCTTGCCCGGACGAAAGCCCTTGAGCTGCATCTTCGGCTGGATCTCTGCGATCTTCGCCTCAAGCCGTTCCGCCAGAAGGGCCGCCGGAACGGTCACTCCGAACACGCGGCTCAGGCCCTCGCCCGACTTCTCAACGATCTGAATCGACATGGCATACTTTCCGAATCGGTCGCCGGCGCGAAGAGAGCGCACGCGCTCTTTAGGTCCACGCCTCGCGTTCAAGCGATGAAAACAACGACGCCGCCAGACCAGTTGAAGCCCGGTCGAGGCGGCGAAGCGGCCCTTATGTCATGACGCGTCGTCTGACGAAAGCCAAAAAGCGCGCGCCTGATCGACGCGCTGAGCTTCAAACGGCGGGAATTGCACAACAATCGCCGGTGTTTGTCACAAGGGCCGGTCTGGTGCGGATGAGAGGGCTCGAACCTCCACGCCTCACGGCGCTGGAACCTAAATCCAGTGCGTCTACCAGTTCCGCCACATCCGCCAGCCAGGAACACGGCTTTAGGGCAAGGTCCGGCGTCAAGGCAAGGCCTGACGCTCCGACATGACGATTCGTCTTGATCCTCCGCAACGACGGCGCCCAAAATGCCGGAAACACTCTGAAGAACAAACAATTGCCGGAGGAACGAGACCATGGACGACGCAAGCGAACTTCATTCGTCGGCTTCGACGGCGGCCGAAACGTTCGATGTGCTGATCGTCGGCGCCGGTATTTCCGGAATCGGGGGCGCCTACCACCTTCAGCAGCAGTGTCCCGGGACAAGCTTTGTGGTGCTCGAAACGCTGGAAAGCTTTGGCGGCACTTGGCTCACCCACAAATATCCAGGGGTGCGGTCGGACAGCGATCTTTATACTTTCGGCTACCGCTTCAAACCCTGGGTGGGACCGCCCATCGCCACCGCCGAGGAGATCCTCACCTACATGGGGGAGGTGATCGAGGATAACGGACTACGCCCTCACATCCGCTACCGCCACAAGATCTTGAACGCCGCCTGGTCCAGCACGGACAACGTCTGGACCATCGAGGCCCAGCGCACCGACACGGGTGAGCGACGCCTGTTCAAGGCGAACTTCCTGTGGATGTGCCAGGGTTATTATCGTCACGAGAAGGGCTACACCCCCGAATGGCCGAACATGTCGGCCTATAAGGGACGCATCGTCCATCCGCAGACCTGGCCCGAAGACCTCAACTACAAGAACAAGCGGGTCATCATGATCGGGTCCGGCGCCACAGCGGCGACGGTCGCTCCCGCCATCGCGGGTGACTGCGCGCACCTGACGGTGGTCCAGCGCTCGCCCACCTACTTCATTCCGGGCCGCAACCAGAATGAGCTTGCGGACACCCTGCGTGAGCTCAAGGTCGACGAGACCTGGATCCACGAAATTGTTCGCCGCAAGATCCTGTTTGATCAGGATGCTTTCACCCGCCGCTCATTCGAGGAGCCGGAGGCGGTGCGTCAGGAGTTGCTCGAGGGGGTGAAGGCCTGCCTTGGCCCCGACCACGACATCGCGCCGCACTTCACGCCGAAGTACCGGCCCTGGCGGCAGCGCATCGCCTTCGTTCCGGATGGCGACCTGTTCCAGGGCATCGCCTCCGGCAAGGTGACGGTCGAGACCGACGAGATCGAGCGCTTCACCGAGACCGGCCTTGTCCTGAAATCGGGCAAGGCGATCGACGCTGACATCATCATTACCGCGACGGGCTTTGACCTCAATGTTCTCGGCGACATCGCCTTCCTGATCGACGGCAAACCCTTGAACTTCGGCGACACGGTCACCTACCGGGGCATGATGTTCACCGGCATTCCCAACATGGTGTGGGTTTTCGGCTACTTCCGGGCCAGCTGGACCCTGCGTTCTGATCTGGTGGCCGACTTTGTCTGCCGCCTGCTCAATCACATGAAGAGCAAGGGCGTGAGACGGGTTGAAGCACGGCTGCGAGACGAAGACGCCGACATGCCGCTCCTGAGCTGGATCGATCCGGAGAACTTCAATCCCGGCTATCTGATGCGGGGCATGCACCTTCTGCCCAGGCGTGGCGACAAACCCGAATGGCAGCACAGCCAGGACTACTGGCGTGAAAAGGACGAGTTGCCACAGATTGATCTCGACGACGCAGCCTTCGTCTATGGCGGAGAGACAAAGGCAGCGGCCGCGACAGCCAAGCCAGTCGTCCCCGCCTAGCTAGCCTCGCCAGAGCCGGCTTAACACCGTCGGCGCCAGCCCCGGCAGGTCCTCCGCGATCAGGCCGGGGCCAAAGGCGCGCCCGGCTTCGGCGTGGATCCAGACACCGGCGCAGGCGGCGTCAAAGCTGTCCATGCCCTGGGCGATCAGGCCGCCGATGAAGCCCGCCAGCACATCTCCGGACCCGGCTGTCGCGAGCCAGGGCGCACCGTTGGTATTGATCGAAGCGCGCCCGTCTGGGCTGGCGATAACCGTATCCGCGCCCTTCAGCACGACCACACAGCCCGCTGCGACCGCAGCCTCCAGTGCTGCGTCCAGACGCGTGGGCTTGCCCTTCAGCAGGCCAGGAAACAGGCGTTCGAACTCACCCGGATGCGGGGTCAGGACATCGTCGCGGTCCAGGGCGGAAAACAGTTCGCCTGGATCGTCCCGGAAGATGGTCAAGGCGTCGGCGTCGACCACCATGGCAGCGCCCGTCTGTCCGCAGGCGAGCACGTTCAGCCGCGTCTCCTCGGTCACCCCGGCAGCAGGACCGATCACGACGGCGTCCACGCGCTCCACCACGGGCAGCAGTTCCTCCTCATTTTCGAAGGACTGAAGCAGGATGGCGGTGAGATGGCTGGCGTTGACCCTCATCGCATCGGTCGGAGACGCGACGGTGACGAGCCCTGCGCCGATCCGAAGTCCCGCCATGGCGGACAATCGCGCGGCGCCCGTTGAATGCGCCGGACCCGATACGACCACCAGCCGCCCGCGCTCGCCCTTGTGCGCAGCAACGTCAGGCCAGGGAAAACGTTTGAGCCAGTCCTGCGTTCGGTTTTCCACCCAGTCCCCCGCGAGGGACGATCTGGCCGGCAGACCAATGTCTTCAACAATGACCTCACCGCAGAATCCCTTCCCGGGTTCAAGGACATGCGCGAGCTTCTTGCGATGAAAGGCGACAGTGACAGCGGCGCGCGGCGTCGCGCCCAGGGGCTGTCCCGTGTCGCCGTTCAGTCCAGATGGAAGATCCACCGCGATCAGAGGAGCCCTAACGCTCATCAGGACATCCCGCACGCGACCCTCCAGCGGCCGCGTGAGTCCCGCCCCGAACACGGCATCCACCACAAGCTCCGCGCCGGCCAGAGACTCAGCGGACCAAGGCGCGACGGGCCCGGCCCACTCCGCAGCCGCCGCCGCGGCATCCCCTTTGAGCGCGTCGCGAGGAACCAGCTCGACGGTTGTGACGGGCCAGCCCGCCTTCGCCAGCGCCGCGGCGACGACAAATCCGTCTCCGCCGTTGTTTCCGGGACCGCACAGAACGACGATTGGCCGCGCCGTCCAGCGCGCCCGGATGACGTCGGCAACAGCCCCGCCCGCGCGGCGCATCAACTCAAGGCCTGACACCCCCGAGGCGATCACCTCGGCGTCCGCGGCGGCCAGCGCCTTGATCGACCAGATGGCGGAATCGGGCGGGTAATCGGTCATGCCTTCGGCCTTCCTACAGGACCTGTGTTTCGCTGGAGCGTCCCGCCTCGACCAGAGAGAGCCGCTCCCCGTCAATTTCAAATTTCGAGATCGCTGTGTGCGCCGGTTCGAACTGGCGAACGCGGGGATCGCCCTTGGCGACCGATACGGCGGCGTTGATCGCCACGAAGTGGCTGAACACCGCGGCGCCTGGCTTTGCGACAACGGCGCGGGCGACGCCCCTCGCCCACTCCGCATAGTCAAGATCCCCCACGATCTCATCCCACCGCCCCTGGAAGGACCGACGCAGCCAGTCGCCGCGCTCTGCGTTCGCCAGCACCGAAGGCGTGGGGATTTCAGCGACGGCAGGCTCAATCTCGACCGGCACGCCCAGAGCGTCCGCCAGAGGCTGGGCGGTCTCGCGGCATCGGCGAAGCGGCGAACTCAGCACGCGGACCGGACGCTCAGAGGGGGAAAGCGCCAGCAACGCCGCCGCGGCCGCCTCGGCTTGCGCCCTCCCCTCCGCGTCCAGGCCCGGATCGGGGTCCGCGACGGAATCGCCCCACGTGCTGGCCGGCTTGCCATGGCGGATCATGTGAACAAACGGCATTTGACGGACCATCCCTCTTATGAAGTCTCGAACCTTAGGCCCTGATCACGCCGGGACAAGCCCCCCGCGCAGGCGCACAAGATCTGTTTATTTTTCGCACAGTACCGCCTAGTTTATGGGCGCCTATTTCTTCCGCAGTCCTGATCGGTTCCATTGGGGTTGAGGTCGATCCAGCGAAGTGCTCGAACACAGTGAACTTTTTCCAATGCCCACCTCCCGCCGGAAACGAACCCAGATCGCCATGAAGAAGATCGAAGCCATCATCAAACCGTTCAAACTTGACGAAGTTAAAGAGGCGCTTCAGGAACTCGGCGTTCAAGGCATGACCGTGCAGGAGGTCAAGGGTTACGGACGTCAGAAGGGACATACTGAGCTCTATCGCGGCGCGGAGTATGTCGTGGATTTCCTTCCCAAGATAAAGGTCGAGGTTGTCGTCTCCGACGACCAGCTCGAAACGGCGATCGAAGCCATCACCTCCGCAGCCCGCACGGGTCGGATCGGAGACGGCAAGATCTTCGTGTCGGACCTGACCGACGTGGTTCGCATCCGTACCGGCGAGCGCGGTCGGCAGGCGATCTGACATCGGCGCAAAATGCCAAGGAACAGGGAGCGGCGTCGCTCCTGGCGCGCGCGCCACAACTCGACGCCCGGATCGGCGAAGCCGATCTGCGTAATGATCACACAGACCTAGGAACCCATCCGATGACGCCAGCCGAAATCCTCCAGGAAATCAAGGACAAGGACGTCAAGTACGTTGATGTCCGGTTCACCGACATCCGGGGCAAGATGCAGCATGTGACCTTCGATATCGCTCTTGTCGACGACGACTTCCTGACCGAGGGCACCATGTTCGACGGCTCGTCCATCGCCGGATGGAAGGCGATCAACGAGTCCGACATGCTGCTGCGTCCTGACCTCAAGACCGCCTATATCGACCCTTTCTATCAACAGACCACGATGTTCCTGTTCTGCGACGTGCTGAACCCGGACACCAGTGAGCCTTACAACCGCGACCCCCGTTCCATCGCCAAGAAGGCTCTGGCCTATGTGAAGTCGTCCGGCGCCGGCGATCAGGTCTATTTCGGACCGGAAGCCGAGTTCTTCGTGTTTGACGACGTCCGCTGGAACACGAACCCGACCAAGATGGGCTACGAGTTCGACAGCACGGAGCTGCCGCTCAACACCGGTCGCGAATATCCGGAAGGCAACATGGGACACCGTCCCGGCCCGAAGGGCGGCTACTTCCCGGTCAATCCGATCGATTCCGGACAGGATCTGCGCGGCGAAATGCTGGCGGTGATGGGCGAACTCGGCCTCGAGCCGGAAAAGCACCACCACGAAGTGGCGCCCGCTCAGCATGAGCTGGGTCTGAAGTTCTCTGATCTGCTGACCATGGCGGACCGGATGCAGCTCTACAAATACGTCATCCACAACGTCGCCGCCGCCTACGGCAAGACCGCGACCTTCATGCCGAAGCCCTATTTCGGCGATAACGGCTCGGGCATGCACTGCCACCAGTCGCTGTGGAAGGACGGCAAGCCGCTCTTCGCCGGCGACAAGTACGCAGGTCTGTCGGACGCCTGCCTCTGGTATATCGGCGGCGTGATCAAGCACGCCAAGGCGATCAACGCCTTCGCCAACCCGACCACCAACAGCTACAAGCGCCTGGTGCCGGGCTACGAAGCGCCGGTGAAGCTGGCCTACTCCGCGCGTAACCGCTCGGCCTCGATCCGGATCCCGCACGTCGACAGCCCCAAGGGCAAGCGTCTGGAAGCCCGCTTCCCCGATCCCATGGGCAACCCCTACCTGACCTTCACGGCTCTGCTGATGGCCGGTCTGGACGGGATCGCCAACAAGATCGATCCGGGCCCGCCCGCCGACAAGAACCTCTACGACCTGCCGCCCCGCGAGCAGAAGAAGATCCCGGAAGTCTGCGGCTCGCTCAAGGAAGCCCTGGACTCGCTGGACAAGGACCGCGGCTTCCTGAAGGCCGGCGGCGTGATGGACGACGATTTCATCGACGCCTACATCGAGCTGAAGATGGAAGAAGTGATGCGACTGGCGCTGCACCCGCACCCGGTCGAGTTCGACATGTACTACAAGTGCTGATGCACTAGCCTTTAAGGGGCATGGGGACAGGGCCGCGGAGCAATCCGCGGCCCTTTTCTTTTGGGGCTCAGGGCCACTTCAGGCGCTTGAGGAAGTCGGCGATGGTCGTGGACACCTGCGGCGCCATGGGAGCGGTGATATCCGGGTCCTTCTTGGCGTCGGGACGCAGCTTCATGTCGTGGTCGGCCCCGGGGATCATCGCAACCCGGGCGAATTTCGGCCCCGACGCCAGCTTCTGAGCATCGGCGGCGTCCAGCTGGCGGTCCGAGGTCCCCTGCAGGATCAGGGTCGGCGGCGCGTTCTTCAGGGCGTCAACCGGATTCAGGTCCAGCCAGGAGATCAGGTAGGGCTGCACGCTGGAGCGGAACAGAGCCTTCAGCTTCTCGGGCGGATCGCCCGCCGGTTTGCCGTTGGACAGGGTGTTGAGGATCTGGACCGCCTGGTCGTAGTTGGCCTTGTCCATGCCGCCTGTCTCATTGGCCAGCTTCAGCTGACCCGCCAGGACCGCGGCGGCGGGGCGTCCGGCGCCTGAAATCTCGATCACCGCGCAGACCTTGATCTTCTGCGCCGCCAAGGCCGCCACTAGAGCCCCCTCGCCGTGGCCGAGGATGGCCATGCAGTTCACCTTGGGCTGGGCGCGCAGGAACTTGGCCCAGGTCACCGCATCCTCGACATAGGTGTCGAAGCGCAGGTCCTCCTCGCGGCTGATGGCCTTCTTGCTGGCGCCCACGCCGCGCTTATCGATGCGCAGGGAGGCGACGCCCTTGGCCGCCAGATCCTCGGCCAGCATCTTGTACATGTTCGACTTGGGCCCGTCGGCGGGGGCGTTGCCGTTCCGGTCCGCGCCCTGGGCCGGCAGGATCAGCACCGTGGGATAGGAACCGCCGGCCAGGGGCCGCAACAGCGAGCCGTACAGCAGCTGATCGTCGCCCGCGTCCACCGCCACCATGGAGTCGATCGGCCCGGCGGGCGCGTCGGCGAAGGTGTCCTCGTTGGACTTGAGCGTGGTCTGGGCGTGGGCGGCGCCGAAGGCGAGGCTGGACAGGGCCGCGGCGGCGGCCAGCTTGCGGATCATCGAAGGCGTCTCATGGTTGGACCGCCCCCCGACGGCGCCCGTGTCGGGCCATATGATTTTAGGGACGCACGCCCCCGCCGTCCATCGCGTCCACGCGGCGCCTTGGACAGTTGATCCCCGATCCCTTCAGCCGCATACCGGACCGCTCCCGAATCGTCCCAGATTTCCCCCATGTCCACGGCCGTTCCCAAACCCACCAGCGCTGACCTGTTCGACGACGCCCCGGCGCCGCCGCATGTCGCCCCCCTGCCTGAGCCCAAGGCCGCCCCGAAGGACAATTCGGCTGCCGCCAACGCCTATTCGGCCAAGGACATCGAGGTCCTGGAAGGCCTGGAGCCGGTGCGCAAGCGGCCGGGCATGTACATCGGCGGCACCGACGAGCGGGCGCTGCACCACCTGTTCGCCGAACTGCTGGACAACAGCATGGACGAGGCCGTGGCCGGCCACGCCAAGCTGATCGAGGTCTCGCTCAACGCCGACGGCTCGATCACCGTGCGCGACGACGGGCGCGGCATCCCTGTGGACCCCTACCCCAAGGACCCCTCCAAGTCGGCGCTCGAGATCATCATGACCGTGCTGCACTCGGGCGGGAAATTCTCCGGCAAGAACTACGAGACCTCCGGCGGCCTGCATGGCGTGGGCGTCTCGGTGGTCAACGCCCTGTCCGAACGGGTCGAGGTGCGGGTCTGGCGCGACGGGTTCGAGTGGAAGCAGAGCTTCTCGCGCGGCAAGCCGCTGGGGCCGCTGGAACAGCTGGGCGCCTCGCGCAAGCACGGCACCTCCACCACCTTCCTGCCCGACGAGCAGATCTTCGGTGAAGGCGCGGCCTTCAAGCCGGCCCGGCTGCTGCGCATGGCCCGCTCCAAGGCCTATCTGTTCCGGGGCGTGGAAATCCGCTGGTCCTGCGATCCGGGCCGCATCCACGACCAGACGCCCGCCGAAGCCGTCTTCCACTTCCCCAACGGCCTGGCCGACTTCCTGGCCGAGCGCACCAAGGGCATCGAGACGGTGACGCCCGAGCCCTTTGCCGGACGGATCGAGCGCAAGGCCGAAGGCGGCGCCGTGGAATGGGCTCTGACCTGGAGCCCGGCGGGTTTCGGCGAGGCCGACGGCTTCATGCAATCCTATTGCAACACCGTGCCCACGCCCGAAGGCGGAACTCACGAAGCCGGTCTGCGCGCGGCCCTCACGCGCGGCCTCAAGGCCTATGCCGAACTGACCGGCGACAAGCGCGGCGGCCTGATCACCGCCGAGGACGTGATCGCCCAGGCGGGCGTGCTGGTCTCGGTCTTCATCCGCAACCCCGAGTTCCAGGGCCAGACCAAGGAGCGCCTATCCTCCTCCGACGCCCAGCGGCTGGTGGAAGCGGCCCTGCGCGACCCCTTTGACCACTGGCTGACCGCCGCCCCCAAGACCGCCTCCACCCTGCTGGAGTTCGTCATCGAGCGGGCCGAGGAGCGGCTGAAGCGGCGCAAGGACAAGGAAGTCGCCCGCGCCTCGGCGACCCGCAAGCTGCGCCTGCCCGGCAAGCTGGCCGACTGCGCCGACAGCTCCTCGGAAGGGGCAGAACTGTTCATCGTCGAAGGCGACAGCGCCGGCGGCTCGGCCAAGCAGGCCCGCAACCGCCGCAACCAGGCCATCCTGCCCCTGCGCGGCAAGATCCTGAACGTCGCCTCGGCCACCGGCGAGAAGGCCGCCGAAAACAAGGAGCTGTCCGACCTGATGCTGGCGCTGGGCGTCCAGGGCGGGTCGCGCTTCAAGGAAGAGGACCTGCGCTACGAGCGCATCGTCATCATGACCGACGCCGACGTCGACGGCGCCCACATCGCCTCGCTGCTGATCACCTTCTTCTACCGCACCATGCCCGACATGATCCGGGCCGGCCGGCTGTTCCTGGCCCTGCCCCCGCTCTACCGCATCAGCCACGGCGGCAAGACGGTCTACGCCCGCGACGACGCGCACAAGGACGAGCTGCTGGCCGGCGAGTTCAAGGGCAAGAAGCCGGAGATCGGCCGCTTCAAGGGCCTGGGCGAGATGATGCCGGCCCAGCTGAAGGAAACCACCATGGATCCGTCCAAGCGGACCCTGGCGCGCGTCACCCTGCCCCGCTCCGAGGAGCAGGTGGAGTCGCTGGTGGAGACCCTGATGGGCCGCAAACCCGAGCTGCGTTTCCGATTCATCCAGGAAAACGCCGAGTTCGCCGTGGAAGACCTCGACCTCTAGCCATTCCGACGTATTGTGGGCGCAGAAGGCGGGAGCGCCCATGCGACCACGGATGATGATCTTGCTCGGTTTGGCCGCCGCTGTTCTGGCGGGGCCTGTGCATGCCGGCTCCACGGCGGACGCCGAAATGGCCGTCGAGAGGGAAGACTACGCCCGGGCATTCGCTCTCTACACCAAGGCTATTGAAGAAGCCGGAAGCGACCCGGCGGCGCGCGCCTCCGCCCTGTTCGACCGCGCCGAAATCTACAGCCGTCTGGGCAAGACCGCCGACGCCATGGCCGATTACGCCGAGGCGCTGCAGCTGTCCCACGACCCTGCCTTCCAGGCGCTGGTCGTGTATGGCCGGGGCGACCTCTACGCCCAGGTGCGCAAATACCCGGAGGCGATCGCCGAATACAGCCAGGCCCTGGCGCTGAAGCCAAACCTGGTCGGCGTGCTGACCTCGCGGGGCGACGCCGAACGGCGGCTGAACAACGACACCGCCGCCCTTGCCGACTTCGAGGCCGAGCTCAAGATCAACCCCAAGTACCCGCGCGCCATCCGCGGCCGCTCGCAGGTGCTGGGCCTGCCCGACCCCACCCAGGTCAAGGAGAACCTCTGGCCGGGCAATGGGGTCTCGGGCGCCCAGGCCAAGGGCTACTAGGTCGGCCATCCGCTTCATGACCTCATCAAAATCCTATTGGCCGGCGCTGCTCGGCGCCTCGGCGTCTGTGATGGTCGCCGGCGCGGCCCAGGGCCAGGTCTGGCGCGTGCACGAGCCGCATGTGCTCGGCGCCTCCCTCGACATGGCGATCGTGGCGGATCACCCCGGCTCTGCCCTGGCGGCGGCGCGGGCGGCCCGCGCGGAGATCGACCGGCTGGACGCGGTGCTGAGCCGCTGGCGGACCGATAGCGAACTGACGGCCTTCAACACTGGGCAGGGCGTGGCGCCCTCGCCGGACCTGCTGGCCGTGATCCAGGCCGCCGAGCATTGGCGGCGAGCCACCAACGGCGCCTTCGACGCGCAGCTCGGCCTGACGGACGGCGCCCTGGACCTCGACGGCGTGGGCAAGGGCCATGTGATCGACGCAGCCCTGGCGGCGGCGCGGCGCGCGGCGCCGGACCTGGCCGGGATGATGATCGACATCGGCGGCGACCTACGAGTCTGGGGCCAGGCGCCGTCGGCGCAGGGATGGCGCGTCGGCGTGGCCGATCCGCGCCGGCTGGCCGACAACGCGGAGCCTCTGCAAGCCCTCTGGCTCAATGACAAGGCCGTCGCCTTCAGCGGACCGGGCCTGCGCGGCGATCACATTCTCGACCCCCGAACCGGCAACCCGGCGCGAGGCGTCTCCGCCGCCGTCGTGGCGAGCACCGCGCGGGACGCCGACGCCCTGGCCACCGCCCTCTGCGTCATGAGCCCCGCCGATGGCCTGGCCCTGACCGACCGGCTGGACGGGTTCGAGGCGCTGCTGATCGATGAGAACGGGCGCCGCCTGCCTTCGCGCGGCTGGAATGCCCTGACCGCTCAAGACCCGCCCGCCCGCCTGATCCGCGCCCAGAACCCGCAAGGCCCGGCCTGGCCCTCGGGCTTCAGCGTGAACGTGAACTACGAAGTGCCGGTGATCCCCCGCGACCGGGCTCAGCCGCCCTATATCGCCTTCTGGATCACCGATCAGACCGGCGCCCCGATCCGCACCCTGGCCATCCTGGGGACCGATCTGCGTTTCATCGACCAGAACTTCATCTGGTGGCGGCGGGTCGGCCGGACGCTGGGCAGCGTCGACACCATCGCCCGCCCCACACGCCGGCCCGGCCACTACAACATCGCCTGGGACGGGCGCGACGATAAGGGTCAGATGCTGGGCCAGGGCCGCTACACCCTGCATATCGAAGCCACCCGCGAGCATGGCGGGCACTCCTACCAGACCTTCGACATGTCGCTTGGCCCCGGCGCGCTGACGGCCACGGCGGCGGCGGACGAGGAGCTGGGCGCCACCACTGTCCGCTACGGCCCGCGCGCGGGCGGCGGCGCATGAGCGGCGACTTTTACCGGCTGTGCCGGATGCTGCACGGCTATCTGTCGGCCGCCGCCTTCATCGCCCTGATCTTCTTCTCGGTCACAGGCCTGTTCCTGAACCACCCCGGCTGGCTGTCGCACGAACCGGCGGAGCGGTCGGTCAGCCTGACCCTGGCCAAGGACGAGATGACTCAGGCCCTGGCCGCGCCGGTCCCGGGCAAGGCGCTGGGCGAGGCGGTGGCGCGCCACACGGCCCTGATCGGGCGCTTCAAGAGCGGCGACGTTCAGGACGGCCAGGCCTTCATCCAGTATCTGGGCGCGCGCGGCGCCTCCACGGTCACGGTCGATACCGCCACCGGCAAGGCCGAGGTGGTCGGCAAGCCTTCCTCGCTGCTGACGGTGGTCAACGATCTGCACCGGGGCAAGAACACAGGCGCCGCCTGGAGTTGGATCATCGATGTGACCGCCATCCTGGTCATCATCATGTCGGTGCTCGGCTATGTGCTCTTCTTCAGCCTGCGTTTCCGCCTGAAGACCAGCCTGATCCTCACCGCCGTCAGCCTGCTGATTCTGGCCGGCGTCTTCATCTTGCTGACGCCCTGAGCCCGATATCTGCTCCGGCGGCGGGAATATTGGTCTGAGGGCGTCCAGAAGGGCAGCCGCGCGTTGACAAGGACAGGCGAACTCTTATGTTCCGGCGCATTCGCCGGACCTTGGACCGCTTGAACTTGGGCGCTTCCGCCCGCGGCCTCCGGCTTGAACATCAGGACATGACAAGTTTTTCCGACCTGGGGCTCAGCCCCGAAGTAGTCAAGGCGGTCACAGACGCCGGCTATGACACCCCTACCCCCATTCAGGCCCAGGCGATTCCGGTCGCCCTGACCGGCCGTGACGTGCTCGGCATCGCCCAGACGGGCACCGGCAAGACCGCCGCCTTCACTCTGCCGATGATCGACCGCCTGGCCCAGGGCCGGGCCAAGGCCCGCATGCCGCGCGCCCTGGTCATCGCCCCCACCCGCGAACTGGCCGACCAGGTGTCCGCCTCCTTCGAGAAATACGCCAAGGGCCGCAGCCTTTCCTGGGCCCTGCTGATCGGCGGGGTCTCCTTCGCCGACCAGGTCAAGAAGCTGGACCGCGGCGTGGACGTGCTGATCGCCACCCCCGGCCGCCTGCTTGACCACTTCGAACGCGGCAAGCTGCTGCTGACCGGTGTGCAGATGATGGTGGTCGACGAAGCCGACCGCATGCTGGACATGGGCTTCATCCCGGACATCGAGCGCATCTTCAAGATGACGCCGCCCAAGAAGCAGACCCTGTTCTTCTCGGCGACCATGCCGCCGGAAATCACCCGCCTGACCGCGCAGTTCCTCAACGATCCCACGCGGATCGAGGCCAGCCGCCCGGCGACGACCAACGAGAACATCACCCAGTATGTGGTGCGCATCCCGTCCTCGGACCCCAAGGCCAAGCGTACCGCGCTGCGGGCCCTGGTGGCGCGCGACGACGTGAAGAACGGCATCGTCTTCTGCAACCGCAAGACCGAGGTCGATGTGGTGGCCAAGTCTTTGAAGACGCACGGCTATGACGCCTCGCCGATCCATGGCGACCTGGATCAGAGCATGCGGATGAAGACCCTGGCGGACTTCCGCTCAGGCGCGCTGCGGCTACTGGTGGCTTCCGATGTTGCCGCGCGTGGGCTGGATATCCCGGACGTCAGCCACGTCTTCAACTACGACGTGCCGCACCAT
>CAIUZX010000077.1 GCA_903903715.1 uncultured Caulobacterales bacterium | reverse complement strand
GTTTCGGAGTCCACCGCGACCGCTGATCCAAACGACAGACCGTCCGGAAGATCGCCGCGATGCAGGTAGTGGGTCATGAAGGCCTCAACAATCGTCTGTTCGAGGGCTTAGTCCCTTCGCGCGCTTTGGGCAACCGACGGGCGTCCGCCGGCGCCTATTCGCTCACGCCGTCCATGGGCGACGGCGCGGCGGGCGGCGGACGTCGAAGGGCGACGATGATTGGCAGCATCAGGAGCACAATCAGCGCCATCCAGGCGAACACATAGTCGTAGGCCAGCATCGCGCCCTGCCGTCCTACGATGCCGCGCAGCATGGACAGACCCGTCGCGGACTGTAGCGGCACGCTTCTCGGTAAGGCGCCGGCGAGCGCGGGAGCGCCGGCCACGAGGTGCTCGGACAACCGGGAGGCGTCAACCGCCCCCTGACGCACCAGGGTCGACTGAACCAGGGAAATACCCACGCTTGAGCCTAGACTGCGGCCCATGGTCGCCAGGATGGTGCCGTCAGGACGTAGCGTCGGCGACAGGGTGGCGAACGAGAGCGTGTTCAGCGGCGCGAACATCAGACCGGTCCCAAGGCCCTGAATGAAGCCCGACACCATGATCGGCCCGGACGTCATGGCGAGGTTGAACTGCGCCATCTCCATCAGAGCGATCATGCACAGCCCCACCCCGGCGACGAGCAGGGGCTTGGCCCCGACGCGCGGGATCAGACTCGGGATGAGGAGGAACGAGATCAGAGAGCCGAACCCGCGGGTCATGCTGACATAGCCGCTCTGCAGCGCCGAATAGCCCAGAAGCGTCTGCATGAAGGACGGCAGGATCGCCGTGGTCGAGAACAGCAGCATCCCGACGAACAGGCTGAAAACCATGCCGCCGACGAAATTGGCGTCCCT
This sequence comes from uncultured Caulobacterales bacterium, assembly GCA_903903715.1. Lineage (GTDB taxonomy): Bacteria > Pseudomonadota > Alphaproteobacteria > Caulobacterales > Caulobacteraceae > CAIMFV01. The sequence continues at coordinate 6,023 of CAIUZX010000077.1, read as the reverse complement.
GAACAGCGCCCGGGGAAAGAAAGGGTTCTTGGCCGTCGCGATCTGGACGACGAACATGAAAAGCCCGAGGCCGCATAGGATCGCATAGATCCAGATCTCCGTCGCATCGAACCAGTCCTGGCTCGGCCCCCGATCCAGCATCAGCTGGAAGGCGCCGACAAACACGGTCAGCGTTGAGAAGCCGACCAGATCAAATGGGCGCTGGCGACCCCCGGGATCGTCCGCCATGTACATTTGCAGCACCATGAAGGCGGCGATGCCGATGGGCAGATTGATGTAGAAGACCCAACGCCAGGACAGGTTCTCGGTCAGCCACCCCCCCAGCGAAGGGCCTGCAATGGGGCCAAGAATGACCGCGGCGCTCCACAAGCTCATGACCCTCGGGATCATCCGCATCGGATAGAGGTCCAGCATGACGGTCTGGGAGAGCGGCATCAGCGCTGCGCCGAACAACCCCTGCGCCACGCGGAACAGGACGATCTCCGGCAGGCTGGTGGCCACGCCGCACAGCATCGAGGTCACCGTGAAACCGCCGATGGACAACAGGAACAGCCGCTTTCGGCCGAGTTTCGACGCGAGCCAGCCGACCATCGGCGTCATGACGGCGGTGGCGATGATGTAGGAGGTCAGCACCCAGGTCACCTGATCCTGGGCCGCAGAAACGCTGCCCTGAATGTGCGGCAGAGCGACGTTGGCGATGGTGCTGTCGAGAGTGTTCATCAGGGTGGCGAGCATCAACGCCGCCGTGATCGGCGCGCGATTGGCCACATCCTTCGCGTTGGTCATGCTTCCCCTCCCCTGCGACCGTTCTTGCGGCAGTCGCTCGGCAGTGGGGAGAGTGTCAGTCCTCGGACCTGACGTCAAAGTCAGGCCGCGCGAATCAGCCCGCGTTCAGGAGCGCCGTCGCATAGGCCTGCGCGCTGCTGATCAGCGCAGCCGCGCTTGGCGAGGCGGGGACAGCCTGACCGGACGCCACGGCCTGCGCGGTCGGCGGAACGATCACCGGCGGCGGCGCAGGCGTGACCGAGTCCTGAACGATCTGGGCGAATGACTGCGCAAGGCTGGCCGATGTGTCGGCGGACGTCTGCGTCGATGCCGCGGCCGCCTGGGCGCCCGCGTTTGCGTCGGTCGGCGCAGAGGTCGGGGGCGCACCGAAGCTGGACGGCGCACCGCCATCGGATTGCCCGCCCGTCGACGGACCAGGATCGCCGCCGCCGCTCTGGGCGTCCTGAGCCGGGGCGACGGGCGCAACCTGCGCTGCATGGGCGGTCGCAGCGGCCGCGATCTGGGCGCTGACGGCGGACGGAGGCGGCGGAATCGTCGCCTGCACTGCTGCGGCGTAGGCCTGCGCCACGCCGGGGTTGATCGTCGCGGCCGCCGGATTGTTGGTGAACGAGAAGGCGTTCACCGACGTCGTCGTGACAGGGGCGGGCGACGGTGGTGCGGCGGGGGTCGCCGTCACCGAAGAAATGGCGTTGATGGTCGTCGTCATTGTCGACTTCCTGAATTTTCTATTCGGATGGACGGATTCCGCCCCAGGACATAATAACAACAGAAACCTTTGAACACATTCACTACAAAATAAGTAAATATTCACACCGCATAAAGTAACGTAAACGCGCATTAAGCACTAACACATGCCTCGAATGACGACTTCGATCTTTTGGTAATTCAATTGGCCTAGAATTCCGGAAGTGAAATCAAGGAACCGAAGCATGGTCGCGATGCCGTCCACCCTTCCGCCGACTGCCGCACCCATTGACGCGGCTATGACCCTGACGCTTCGGCGCGAAATCTTTGGCGGCGGGGGCCTGGTGACGCAGGACATCGCTGACGACCTGTTTCGGCGGAACGACGCCGCGGCGTCCGCGTGCCCTGAGTGGAACGCCCTGTTCGTCGAGGCGCTGACCGACTTTCTGGTGCGCCAGCAGAGCCCTCACGGATACGTGGACGAGGCCAATGCGGCATGGCTGCTGCAGGCTGTCGGGCGCGATCGGCTGATCAAGGTCGAGAGCGAACTGGAACTGCTGATCCATATCGTGGAGACGGCGGACGCCTGCCCGACATCCTTCTGCGCCGCCACGCTCAAGCTCTGCGCCGCGCACGCCATTCACGGCAGGTCGGGCCCTCAAGAATCGGAAAGGGGCGTGTCGGACGCCGATGTCGCCCGGCTGAAGCGGGTGATCTACGCCGGCGCGGGCGAGCACGGCGTTGCGGTGTCAAAGGCCGAAGCCGAAGCGCTGTTCGACATCAACGACGCCATTCGCGGGCGGGACAACAGTCCCCAGTGGCGCGATCTTTTCGTGCACGCCGTGGCGAGCTCGATCCTTCTGGCCGCCACACATCACAGCCCGTCGGCGGCGGAGGCGCTGCGGCAGGAGCGGTGGCTGTCGCAGCCCTCACATCTCGACTTCGCCGGCGCCTTCAGCGGCGGCGTTCTCGCGACGCTGAAGCGGGCGCTGGGGTCAGACCCCGAGTCCGAGCGGCGGGAGCGCCTCTTGTCCGACGACGCCGCCCAGATGGACGCGCATCAACTGACGCCCGACGAATGGCGCTGGCTGACCGATCGCATCGGGCGGGACGGGGTGACCGACCCGAACGAACAGGCCCTCATCGATTTCGTGAAGGCCGACGCCGCGGCGCCGCCGACCGTGTCCGGGCTGCACAGCGACGACGTTCCGGCTCCGGTTTTCGGGCGCCGAAGGGCGTCCTGACGGTCTGAGCTTCACCGCGTATCAGCCGTTCCGCACGTCAGGCGTCTGGCGTTCCGTCAAAGGGTCGGCTGCGCCGACGACCCGACTGAGCATCTCGATGAGCGCGTCCAGGGCGATCGGCTTGCCCAGCTCTCCGTCAAAGCCCGCGGCGCGATATCCCCCGACCTGATGCACCATCACGTTCGCAGTGACGGCGACCACAGGCGTCCTTGAAAGCCCGCGCCGCGCCTCCACGGCCCGGATTTCTCGCACTGCAGCATAACCGTCGACATTGGGCATCTGGATGTCGAGAAGCACCACGTCCCAGACTCCGGTCTCGAAGGCGGCGATCGCCTGCGCGCCGTCTGAGACCATGACGACCTCACAGTCCAGACTCTTCAGGAGCGTCACCAGCACGAGCTGGTTCACCTCGTGGTCTTCCGCCGCCAGAATCCGAAGTCGCCCCGGTAGATCGGCGTTAAAAACAACATCCTTCACCGAAGACGCAGAGCCGATAGCCGGCAACGCATCTGTCTCGGCCAGATGCGGAAGGGGCAGGGTCACATGAAAACTCGACCCGACGCCCATACTGCTATCGACAGAAATGGCGCCGCCCATCGCCAGGATCAGCTCCCGCGTGATGGCGAGGCCGAGCCCGGTGCCGCCAAACCGGCGCGTGGTTGAGGGGTCGGCCTGCTCGAACTTGTTGAACACCCGGGCAAGATGCTCCTCGGTCAGACCAAGACCGGTATCCGAGATCACGAGGTCGAGCTGCTCGCCCTCGCCGGTCAGTGAGACCACCACGCCGCCGACCTTGGTGAACTTGACGGCGTTGGACAAAAGGTTGCCGAGAATCTGACGCCACCGGAGCGCATCCCCCAGGCGCCCGCCCCGCACGTCCGGGGAGATGTTGAGCTCGAGGGACAGGCCCTTGGCTTCGGCCGCCGGACGATAGACCGCCACGAGCTCCTCGACCGAAGCCGCCGGATCGAAGGGCGCGCTTTCCAGGGACAGCTTTCCGGCCTCGATCTTCGAGATGTCGAGGAGGTCGTTGAGAATGCTGAGCACACCCTGACTTGACGCGTGCAGAACATCGAGCTGCGCCTTCTGATCAGGGTCGAGGCGGCCGAACTGTAGCGCCTGCAACATGCCCATCATGCCGTTGAGCGGCGTGCGGATCTCGTGGCTCATATTGGCGAGAAACTGGTTCTTGATGGCGTTCGCGCGTTCGGCCTCCTGGCGCGCCTCCACCGCGCTGGACCTCGCCTGGTCCAGTCGCGCGTTCAGACGTCGCTGCTCCATGAAGCCCCAAAGGATCGTGGCGATGGCGAACGCCCCCGCGGCCGCCAGCACCCACTGCAGCTCGATCACCCGTCGGTTCAGCTCGTCGGACATGCGCAACGACACCAGGTCTCGCCGCAGGTCCCGGGTGAGCTGGCCGATGGAGGTCCGGTAATTCTGGGCGTCCGTCTGCCGGGCGTCGCGCCAGTAGGTCTCCAGCATATCGAGCGCTTCATCGACCCGACCGTCATGCGCCAGAAGGCGGGCGTGAAGGCGCGCATCCTCCGCATGATAGATCGCGTCGAGCCCTGTCGTCTCCGGACCGGTCGCCCGCGCATATTCGCGCCGCGCCTCGTCCACCCGCCCCAGCTTGGTCAGGGCGACGCCCTTCCAGACGCTGGTCTTCATGAGCCAGAAGGGGTCCAGATCCTTGGTGAAGCGCCGCTCACGCAAGCACTCCAGCACGGCGTTGGGCGCCCCGAAGGCGTCGGCGACGTTGGCGCAGTTGGTCTGCCACGCCGGTCCGAAGCTGGGCGTGGGCAGCCTGGACGAGAAGTCACGGATCGCTTCGGCGGTCTGCCGCGCGATGGCTTCGTCGCCGAGCACGACAGCGGTCCAGTTGAGATTATCCAGGGAACTGTAATCGAGGTCCGGATAAGGATTGCTGTAGGTGGTCTCCTGCTCGATCATGGCGGAGATGGCGTCCTCCACGTCATCGCAGCGCAGATAGGCGTATCCCGTCGTGCCCCAGTTCTCGTTCAGCATAAGGCGGCCGATGGGCGCGTCAGGCTTGAGCAGGGCGCGCGCTTCCGTCAGGGCTCTCAACGCATCCTGTGATTGCTTCAGTTCACCGAAGGCTTGCGCCGCGACGTTCTTGGCGTGCGCCTTGACGATCGGGTCGGAGCTTTCTGCGTCAAGGATCTGAACCTTCTGCGCCACCGTGATCGGATCGTCGCCCCATCGGATCGAAACCTCATCAATGGCGAGCAGGTCGAGATACCTTTTGGCGCCCGCCTTGACCGCGAGTTCCCTCAACCTGGCCTTGACCGTGTCGGCCTCCGCCTTTTGATTCATGAGAATGAGCTGGCTGTAGCCGAAATAGAGCCGATCCAGCTGATCTCCGCTCGATTGCCGTTCGGCGGCCTCGATGAACTGGCTGAACTCCGCATAGGTGTGCCGGTCAAAACGCGCGCGCACCAGTTTGAAGTAGGCCCCCGCGGTGACGGGCGACCTCGCGCGGGGATCGGCGGTGGACGAGCCGGCGAACAGCAGGGCGGACAGGCACCCCGTGATGACAATGAAATGCCGAACACACGATTTCGCTGATACGCACAGTTTTGACGTCTGAAACCTCAGCACAACTAGCAACTTCCTCCGGCCGACGTCAGAGGACGGCGACGCGCCTCAGGTCCACATCAGAATTACGTAACGCGGAGGGCGACACAATTCTTAAAGTCAAGTTGGGGCGTTTTGAAATCGGCGCGACGCACAACAGAGGTTACGCGAACCCAATTGCAATCGTTTTCTAGCCCAAACAAGCGTTATGCAAAAGCCGGGAATCTGGACCATCACGGAACGCGCGTTACGTCAAAACGCGCCGATCTCAGCCCTGAGCTTTGAGACCAGGCGCCAGGTCGTCGGACAGATCCGGCGCATAGTGTCCAACCCGCACCCGGTCCATCAGCTCGGCCAGGGCGCGCAGTTCGATCGGCTTGCCGATCTGGTCGTCGAAGCCTGCGTCGCGATAGCCCGCCACCTGGTGGGTCATCATGTTCGCCGTCAGCGCCACGATGGGCGTGGGGGACAGACCCTGCTGGACCTCGTATTTGCGGATCTCCGCCACCGCCTCATAGCCGTCGAGCTTGGGCATCTGGATGTCCAGCATCACAAGGTCCCACGGACCCATGGCGAAGGCTGCGACCGCCTCCTCCCCGTCGCCGACCACCGTCAGATCGCCGCCGAGACGCCCGATCAGGGTGCTGATGACGAGCTGGTTCACCGGGTGATCCTCCGCCACCAGGATCCGCAAGGGCGCGAAGTCCTCATCAT
>CAIUZX010000076.1 GCA_903903715.1 uncultured Caulobacterales bacterium | reverse complement strand
CTTATCGCTCTGCAATCGCGCAGTGACCTCGAGACCACTTTTCTGATCGGCAACCATGAGGCCTTCTGCCTGAAATTCATTCAGGACGCGCGGATCGGTCCGATGTGGGCGCGTCACGGCGGCCTCGACACGCTGCAGTCCTACGGTGTCTCACTGATCCAGCATGGCCATGACTGGACCCGCGCGAGAGACGCGTTCATGCATCACCTGCCATCAGCACATCTGGCCTTTCTGCTGGCGCTGAAGCCGATGGCGGCGTTCGCCGACTACGTCTTCGTGCACGCCGGCGTCCGCCCCGGCGTCGCCCTGGATACTCAGGAGATCAAGGATCTTCTTTGGATCCGGGAAGGCTTTCTGGATCGCCGGGTCGACTGCGGCAAGACCGTGGTCCACGGACACACACCTGTGACGCGGCCCGAACTGAAGGACGGTCGCATCGGGATCGACAGCGGCGCCTACATGACAGGGAACCTGTCAGCGGTGAAGCTGACCGACCACGATGTGGAATTCATCATCGTCGGCAGGCGCCCGGAACGCTACGCCGTCGCCCCGGCGGAGCGGGCCTCACTGGCGTCCTGAGCCTTGAGAACCGTCGCTATCACGGACACCAGTCGCAAAGCTTCAATCGGCTTGGCGACGTGGGCGTCCATTCCTGCGTCGAGACATTCCTTGACCTGATGATCCATAGCACTCGCCGTCAGAGCGACCAGCGGCGTTCTGCGCCGACGGTCGGCGTGCTCGGCGGCCCGGATCGCGCGTGCGGCGTCAAGACCGTCCATGGTCGGCCTCTGGACGTCCATCAGGACGATGTCCCAGTCCTGGCGCTTGGCCGCGGCGACCGCCTCGGCCCCGTCAAAGACGAAGCTGACGTCGCAGGCCTCTCGCTCGAGCATCCCGCGCACGACGAGCTGGTTGATCACGTTGTCTTCGGCGACCAGCACACGAAGGCCTGGCGGTAATTGTCGGGCATAGGCCAGCGGCTTGATCGTGGCTTCGGGCTCTGACGCCTGAGCGACCTTGCGAAACGCCAGACGGGTGATGAAGGTCGACCCTTGGCCAGGCGTCGAGGAGACGTCGATGCCTCCACCCATCGCTGTGGCGAGCTGACGGGCGATCGAAAGCCCAAGACCGGTGCCGCCGAAACGTCGCGTAACGGACCCGTCGGCCTGCTCGAACTTGTTGAAGATCCGATTGGCGACCTCGGGGGCCATGCCGATACCTGTATCCTCGACAGCCACGGACAATATGTCCCCGCTCCGCTCAACGCGGACGGTGACACCACCCTGTTCGGTGAACTTGATGGCATTGGAGATGAGATTGCTGAGGATCTGGCGTGTGCGGGTCGGATCGCCCCAGACGGATCCCTCGGCGTCATGCGCAACCACCACCGCGAGCTCCAGCCGCTTTTCATTCGACAGCGGAGCGAAGGATGCAGCCACGTCGTGGACCAACTTGCCGAAATCGAAGACGAGGTATTCGAGCTCAAGTCGCCCAGCCTCGATCTTGGACAAGTCCAGAATATCATTGATAATCGCTAGCAAGGCCTTGCCGGACTGACGCACCACTTCCAGTCGTTCACGCTGCGACGGCACAAGCTCACCGGCGGCGATCACTTCAGCCATGCCAAGCACGCCGTTCAAGGGCGTGCGTATCTCATGGCTCATGTTGGCGAGGAACTCGCTCTTGGTCCGATTGGCCGCCAGAGCGTGCTGCTGAGCCCGCTTGAGCTTGGCGTTCAGCCGCCGCTGCTGCGCAACGACCAGGGCGCCGCCGGCCATGATCAAGATAGCGAGAGCGCCTAGCCCCCATTGCACATAGATCATGCGCTGCTTCAGCTCGGCGTTGTGACGCATTGCCCCGAGCTGTTCACGCATCTGGGACGTGATCTGATGCACCCCGTGACGACTGACATCCGCCTGCATCCAGGAGCTGGTCAGGAGATATTTTCGGTAACCGTCGAGCGCAGCCGCCGTCTGGCCCCTCGCCGCCAGGATCTCAGTCTCGATCAGCGGAATCGACAGAAAGCGCGCCTCTCCGAACCCACCCTTCGCCTGAAGGGCCTTTAAGTGGTTCAGGTCGGCCTGGGCCTCATCAGCGCGTCCCAGACGCGCCAGAGCCAGGGCCCGGGCCGACAGGACACCGGTTCCGAAAAGCTCGGAGTCTGAAATCGCAGGGGAAAGCCCCTTCAGGCAACCGATCGTCTCCTGCGGCGTGCCGAACTTCTCAGCGACAAGCGCGCAAAGCCCCATGTCCCAAGGTGTCAAATGCGGCAGTCCGGCGCGTTGCGACAGGATGTGGTGCGCGGTCACCAGCTGCCTCGCCGTGGCGGCGTCGCCAACCATTGTGACCAGCTTGGTGAGATTATAGATCGAATCGAAATCCGGCCGCGGGTAGCCGATCTTGTCACTGTAATACTCGGAACGGCTCAGCGCTTCGGTCACCGCTTCAAGGTCAGCCACACCTTGCAGTGCAAGTCCCGTCGCCTCCCAGACTTTTGAATAGGCGCTGATCGCGTCAGGATCGCTGGGAACGACCGTCGTTTCAATGTCCGAGAGCGCTTTGATGGCCGCCCCGGCGTCATCGGTGTTCAAGGCGATATAAGACACGGCCTGGACGCGAACATACCAATCCTTGGTCGTGTCGGCGACCTTGCGCATCAATGAGAGGACGGAGAGGTCCCCGTCCTGCGCCCGCGCCTCAAGTCGGTTCAGTTCGGCCAGAGCCAGGTAGCGATTGTCACCGTCCTGCCGGGCGACCTGCTCCAACTCGTCATTCCAGCGATTGAACTTGGCGTATTCGGACTGCGACACCAGGATCGTCGCGACGTGGTTCAGCCGCGCCAGGCGCTCATGACCCGAAAGACGCAAAGCCTGCTCGCCAAAGGCTTCCAGCGACGCGAAGGTCGACTTCATCGCCCGTTTTTCGACGATCGCGCCGAGTCTCGCAGGAGACACTTCGATCGGCACTTCGGCCAACGCCGTTGGCGCGACCGCCGTCCCGAGAAGGACAGCCAGACAAATGACGGCAACACACTTCGGTATCATACACGCCTCCGAGCCTGTTCACATTAGCTCGAGTGTGTTGGCTTTTCGTTTAAGCCGAGAAATATGCATGCCTTGTGCAGATATTTTTTGTCGACGAAATTGAAATATTATGCTCAAAAAAATTCAATTGAATATATATTTTTGAAATAAAATTTTGAAGATATGCCATAAAATATTGTAAATATGATATTAAAAATTGAATAAATACTGAATAGGCGAGATAAAATATTTTTTATTCATTGAACGTAGACGGAGGTCGATGTCTTTAGAAACCGGCCGTCATCACTCCGTCGAATTTTGAGACATGATGGACTGCGACCCCACCGGCGTCCGTCGCGCCAAAGACCGCAGCGCTGCAAACGCGATCCGTCAGCCGCCCGACAGAAAGCGCTGGCGAAGCCATTTACGCACCGGCGCGTCAACGTCGCGATCCAGACGCCAGGCGACGAGAATGAGAAAGCCGATGAAGGCGGCGCCGTACCAGAGGCTTGTCAGGTCATCCGGCGGATCGAAGTCGCGGCCCAGGGCGAAATGGACAAGGTTCCCGATCGGCTGGTGGACGATATATATGCCGTAAGAGATCAAGCCGGTGAAGCTGAACAGCCGCCCCGATATCGGCCCGGGCTCGAACCGGCCGGCGAGCACGAGCAGCGCCGGAAAGCCCAGCAACACGACAGCAAGCTCGTAGATCGGCTTGAACGTATCCGCGGGGCTCCAGGCGAGTATCACGGTGAGAAAGGCGATCAGGGCCCAAGAGAAGATGACATGGCTCTGATGCGCATGACCGAACCACCGGTAGATCAGCACGCCGGTAAAGAAGGAAAAGCCCACGCGGGCCAGCGCCGCCCAGAGATGCGTGGCGCCGAAACCGACGTCGAGGGTGCCGAAGTGGACCACCGCGAGAACGACGCCTCCGCCACAGATGACGATGATCGCGCAGAGGACCATCAAGCTCATTGAGCGAATGAACACGGCGTAAGCGAAGTTGGCCACCAGCTCGGGCAACAGGGTCCAGGTTGGACCGTCAAGGGAGGAGCCGTTGGCGGGCAGGCCGGGGAAGAACGGGATCATGAACAGGCCGGTCACGATAGCGATCAGCAGCTTGTTCGGGGTCCACCACCCGGCCGGATCGGTCACGATCGAGACGAGGGCCGCCGCAACGCCGAGGATCATGCCGCACGCGTAGAGCGGATAGAGCCGGATCAGCCGGGTCTTGAAGAAGGTCCAGGTGAAGCCGCCTGCGGCCAACCGGTCGCGATAGGCGTTGGCCACGACGAAACCGCTGACAAGATAGAAAAGATCCACCGCCAGAAAGCTCTCTGGCACGGCAATAGGCCCGAACAGGTAGGGCACATGGCGCATGACAACCAGAAAGGCGCCCACAGCCCGCAGTCCGTCCAGGGTCAGAAAAGTTCGCCGCTCCGCCGCCGCCATGTTCGCGCTCCCAAACTCCCTGACGCCCCGGGGCCTTGTGTGTCAGGATTGGCCGGGCGCGACAACCTTGCACCCGGTGACGGGGGAACACGCGGAATTGACCTGTTGTCCCTAGATGCGCAAGTGTGCGGATCAATTTACGGAAAGAACGAGATGAGCGTCGCCTTCACCCGCGAAGAGGACAGCGAGGCGCAGGCCGCCAACCTGCCCGATCGCCCCGTTTCGCCGCACCCGAACTTCGTCACGCAATCGGGTCTCGACGCCCTCGACGCCGCCGTCGCCGCGGCCCGCGCCGCTTATTCCTCCGCGCAGGTCGATGGGGGCGTCAGCGCCGACCGCACGGCGATGGCGCGGGCGACGCGGGACCTGCGCTACTATCAGGCGCGCCGCGGCTCGGCCCAGCTCATCGTCTCTTCCGGCCCCGAGGATCAGGTCCTGTTCGGCCGCACCGTCACCGTCGACCGGGAAGACGGGCGCCGCCAGACCTTCCGCATCGTCGGCGAGGACGAGGCGGACCCGGCCAAGGGCGCCATCTCCTATGTGTCGCCGCTGGCCAAGGCGGTGCTGGGCCGCACCGTCGGCGACACGGTCACGGTCGGCGGCGCAGAGGCCGAGATCGTCGCGGTCTCAGGCTGACGCGCCTGAGCGTTGCAAAGGATCAAGCGCGACAGCCTGGCTAGGCTGACGCGCTGGGGCGGGCCTTCACCCGATCGAACCAGGCCGACAGCCAGGGCCCCTCGCCCGCCAGCGGCTGCCCGACCTGCACGCCGAACTCGAGGAAGGCGTAGAGCAGGATGTCTGCGAGGGTGAAGCGATCTCCGCAGACAAACGTCCGGTCGCCCATCTGGGCGTCCAGCCACTGGATCCGGTCCTTGGCGATCACCTTGAGATCGGCGGCCGCCTCTTTGCTGACGAGCTTCATGCGCGGCGCGAACATCTCGCGACCCTCTGCGGCGCGGAAGCCGTTGGCCATCGGCTCGCACACATTGAGGTCGATCCGGCGCGTCCACATCCGCGTGATCGCGCGCTGCACATGCGTCTCGCCAATCAGGGCGGGCGTGGGATGCAACTCCTCCAGATATTCGCAGATCACGGTGATTTCGGCGATCGCCTCGCCGGTCTCAAGTTCCAGCGCCGGGGTCTGGCCCGCTGGATTGACGCCGCTGGCATAGGGCGGCTTGCGGTTCTCGCCCGCCATCAGATCCACTTGCGTCACCGGGATCGAGAGACCCTTTTCGGCGATGAACATCCGAACGACCTTCGGATTGGGGCCGATGGAATTGTAGAGCTTCATGAGGCGTCTCCTGCGGGCTTATCGTTGCGGACAAGGCTGCGCCACCCGTCCATGGTTCGTCAATCGCCCAATCGCCGGATCAGAACCTATGCGTCAGGCTCGGGCGCCAGATCGACCTCGACCGTCAGCGCCTGCGCGCCCGGCGTGAGGATCAGCCCCTTGATCGGCGCTGCGTCGGCATAGTCGCGGCCGACGGCGAGCACGACGTGGTCATCAAGGGCCATCAGGGCGTTGGTGGGATCAAACCCCACCCAGCCGACCTGCCCGCCACACCACACCTGCACCCAGGCGTGGGTGGCGTCCGCGCCGATCAGCCTCGCCTGCCCGGCCGGAGCGACAGTGCGCAGGTAGCCGCTGACATAGGCTGCCGGCAGCCCGAGCCCCCGCAGACCGCAGATCATGATGTGCGCAAAGTCCTGGCAGACGCCGCGGCGGGCGGCGAAGGCTGTCGCCGCCGGCGTTGAAACGTCGGTCGCCTCATCGTCATAGACGAAGTCGACCTTCATCCGGCGCATCAGATCTTCCGCCGCCTCCAGCAGCGGGCGTCCGGGCGGGAAGCAGTCTCGGGCATAGTCGGTGATCGCTCGAACCAACGGTGACGCGGCGGTGGGGTAGAGGAAGGCCGAGGGACCAGTGGGGCTGATATCCCGGCTCGCCATCGCTTCGGCTCGCACCGCCTCCCAGCTCTTCCCATCGGGCGTCGGCCAGTTCGCATGAACATCTATGCGGGAGGTTGCGGTGATGACCAAACGCTTGTGCGGCGTATCGATCCG
>CAIUZX010000075.1 GCA_903903715.1 uncultured Caulobacterales bacterium | reverse complement strand
CAGCCTGGGACGGGCCCGTCGCCCACCCGCCGAACACCAGCGCCATCGCCAGCGCCGCGCCGCACAGCCCAAGTCGTCTCGCCATGCTCATCTTCCCCTGAACAGCCCACCCGGCACCATAAGGGCAGATTGTTGCGGCATGACGTCAACGAACACAATATTAACTATAACTATTGGGCAGCTCAGACCTCGACGATCAGGTGCTCCAGTCCGCGGAAGAAGGGCAAAAGGCGCCATTCCGACGGCGCGTCCGGCTCGGCGAGGCGCATGTTGGGATAGCGCTCGAACAGGCGCAGCAAGGCCACCTGCGCCTCCAGCCGCGCCAGCGGCGAGCCGATGCAGATGTGAGCGCCCCCGCCGAAGGAAACGTGCGGCGCGCGCTTGCGGGTGATGTTGAAGCGGTCCGGATCCTCGAAGGTGTCCGGGTCGCGGTTGGCGGCACGCAGGGAAACCCACATGGCTTGGGTGTCTCGGATCGGGCAGCCGCGCACCTCCATGTTCTTCGAGGCGATGCGCCCGGTGATGTCCACGGGGGGCTCGAAGCGCAGCACTTCCTCCACCGCCGCGCCGATGAGCGACGGATCAGCCTTCAGCTTGGCCAGCTCTTCAGGGTGCTGCAAGAACAGGCGCACGCCATTGCCGATCAGGTCGGTGGTGGTCAGATTGCCCGCTACGAGAAGCGCGCTGAGATTGATGATCAGATCCTCGTCGGCGATGTCCGCCTCACCCTTCGCCTTTAGGATCGCCATGTCGGAGACAAGGTCATCCTGCGGTTCGGCCCGGCGGCGATGCAGCATATCGGTCATATAGCTCGCCAGCGCGTCCGACGCCGCCTGCATAGCCCTGGTCTGCTCCTCGGTGCGGACGGGGTTCAGCACCTGGATGACGCCTTCGGACCAGGTGCGGAATTCCGCCAGACGCTCATGCTCCACCCCCAGGATGGCGGCGATCACGTCGATGGGGATGGGCAAGGCGTAGGCGCTCATCAGGTCAAAGCGCTTCTGGTCGCCGATGGCGTCGAGGGTTGCGGAGACGATCGCCTCCGTCGGCGCGCGGAACTTGGCGACCCGCTTGTAGAGCGCCTGCGCCAGAGGGCCGCGGATGCGGGCGTGGTCGGGGTCGTCGAGGGTAAGGATCGAGTGACGCGGCGGCCCGCGCTCAGGGTCGATGGGCTCGTCCAGCCCCCGCCGCACCAGGAACGCCGCCGCCTCCGCCCGCTCCGGGCTGCGCCAGAGCGTCAGGTCGGTCAGGATGCCGCGCACATCCTCATAGCGGCTGATGAAGAACAGCCCCGCCATGTCGTCGCGCATGACCGGCGTTTTTTCGCGCAGGTCGTTCAGGATCGCATACGGATCCTCGCGAAAGGCGGGGTTCAGCGGGGTCAGGGTCAGGACGGGCGGGGGGGCGTCGTCAGCCATGGACTATAAATCTCCGGGCGAGCAGCGGCGGAGACTAGACCCGTCGGAACAGGCTTAGCAATCGCCAATCCGGCGAGGTGTGGTCATCGCCCACAATCGAGGTATGCTGCGGCAAACGCTCATGGGAGAACGCGTCATGGACGGCGATGCTCGGGTCAATCCGTATCTGGCGAAGAACTTCGCGCCCATCCGTTCGGAGGACGACTTTGAGCTTGAGGTCGAGGGCAAGATCCCGGACGGCCTGACCGGCGCCCTGTTCCGGATCGGCCCCAACCCGCAGTTCGAGCCGAGGGATCCCAACTATCACTGGTTCTCCGGCGACGGGATGGTGCACGGCTTCTACGTGGAGGGCGGCAAGGTCCGCTACCGCAACCGCTACGCCCGCACGCCGAAGTTCGAGCTGGAGAGCGCCGCCGGTCGCTCGATGTTCGGGACCTTCGGCAATCCGATGACCACCGATCCTTCCGCCATGGGCAAGGATAACGGCGTCGCCAACACCAACATCCTCTATCACGCGGGCAAGCTGATGGCGCTGGAGGAGGGCCACAAGCCGTTCGAGATGGCGCCGGGCAGCCTCGCGTCGCTGGGCTATGTCGACGCCTACAAGGGTCAGGTCACGGCCCACCCGAAGATCGACCCCGTGACCGGGGAGATGGTCTGGTTCGGCTACAGCGTCGGCGAGATCCCGCTGAACAGCCTGATGGATTACGGCGTGACCGACGCCAAAGGGAACGTCGTGCGCCGCGACCGCTTCGACACGCCCTACGCCTCGATGATCCACGACTTCATGGTCACGGAAAACTACGTGCTGTTCCCCGTTCTGCCCCTGACCATGAGTCTGGAGCGGGCGATGAAGGGTCGGCCGCCTCTGGCGTGGGAGCCGGAAAAGGGCGGCTATGTGGGCGTGATGCCACGGGACGCGGACGTCTCCACCATCCGCTGGTTCAATATCGACGCCTGCTACATGTTCCACCCGATGAACGCGTGGGAGGAGGAGGGGCGCCTGGTCGCCGACGTCTTCCGTTATGACACCGCGCCCCTGTTCCCCCGGGCGGACGGCAAGACGCCGGAGCGGAGCGCGGCCAGGCTCTATCGCTGGACGCTGGATCTGACGGGCGCCTCCGACGCCATTGTCGAGACGGCGCTGGATGATCGGGACGGGGAGTTCCCGAGGTTCGATGAGCGTCGGGCGGGGATGGCCTATCGCCATGGCTGGTTCGCCGCCGACCTGCGCAACAGTCGCACCGTCAAGTACAACGCCATCGCCCATGTCGATCAGACGACCGGCGCGCGCAGCCATTACGTGCTGCCCGACGGCGATCTGACGTCGGAGCCGGTGTTCACGCCAAGGTCCGACGATGCGGCGGAGGGGGACGGCTGGCTGACCGCCGTCGTTTGGCGCGCCGCCGAGAACCGCAGCGACTTTCTGGTGTTCGAGGCGCAGGACGTCGCGTCCGGCCCCATCGCCACGGCGAAGCTCCCCCGCCGCGTGCCCTTCGGCTTCCACGGCAACTGGGTCAACGGCGTGACGCTCGCCGGAAGCTAAAGCACGTGGGTCGCCGTGCCCGCCACGGCGTACAGCGTGACCAGCAGGGCGCTGAGCAGGGCGCCCGGCAGCGCGCTGTTGGTCCGCCGCCAGGTGAAGGTTGAGATGATGGCTACGGCGGCCGTCAGGGGCACGAACTGGATCGCGATGACCGTGGTCAGCGGGTCAATCGCCGTCGGTAGCGAGCCCGTCAGCAAGAACGCGCCGTAGTCGAGGGCGAGCAGCACGATGAAGCCGCCGCTCAAGGCCAGGATCGAGAAGCCATACTGGCGGATCGGACCGTCGCCCGACGCGCTCAGCCGCTGGTGCAGGGCGCTCAGCGCGATCAGATAGAACAACGTCAGCGGCAACAGATACCGCAGCGCGATCAGGGCCTGGTTGAGGCTGGGCCATTTGACCGCGACGACCCAGAAGCGGAAGTCGACCTTGAACGCCGTATCCACCGCGAACAGGGCTGCATAGCCCGCCGCCGCCGTCAGGACCGAAAGGCCAAGGGCGGGCAGGGCGATCTCCCGCGCGTCACGTCCGGCGATGCGCGCCTTGCTGAAGGCTCCGTAGGCGGCGATGAGCGCGGCGTTCAACAGCGCCCAGACCATGATCTGGTTGGTCACGATCTGCGGGAACAGCCAGGACGGCTTTACGAGCAAGGTCACGAAGATGAAGGCGGGGAACAGCGTCAGGGCCGGGATCGCCGAGGTGACGGTCAGCCAGACGCCCCAGCCGCGCCCCCGCTGAGACAAGGCGGGCCGACCCTTTTGTGACAGCTCGCGGAAGGCGGGCAGGGAGAGGCCAAGATCAAAGACGCCCAGCATGAAGACGATGAATCCGATGAGGGCGATCCCTGTGCCGACTTCCTTCCAGATCCAGATCTGGTCGGCGACGGGCTTGGGGCGGGGCGGGGTCAGGGTGACGTCGAACCAGTCCAGCGCCTCGCCGATCGCTTCGGGGGAGATGTGATCTCCCGGGTGCGTGGTTGTCGGCGTCGCGAGGCGGCGCGCGGTTCCGTTGGCGATGGAGCCGTACACCCGGCCGGGCTTCACCTCTCCATGCGAGCCGAACACGGCCTGGAGCTTTGCGCTCTGGCCGATGTCCATCGCCCGGTCCACGCCCCACATGATCTTGGAGAACTCGTCATAGCGGCTGAAGACGAGGGCGAGGTTGCGCGGCCAGGTCGGGTCGCCGTCCTTGGCGTAAGGTTTGCCTGTGGAGGAGCCCTCCAGCACCATGGCGCGGTAGTCGTCCGGCGCCCCGGCGGCGGCGGCCAGCACCGTCCAGCCGCCCATGGAATGGCCCTCCAGCCCGATCCGCGAGCGGTCCACCATCGACAGGCTGCGCAGGTAGGCGAGGCCCGCAGGTCCGCCGAAGCCGTTCGAGAAGGCCTCTCCGCCGCTGTACCCATGTCCGGTCTGGTCCATGGCCAACACGACCATGCCCCGCCTTGCGAACTCGATGGCGAAGCCGTCCTGGGTTTCGCGGCTGTTGATATAGCCGTGCACGGCCAGCACCCCCGGCGCAGGCGTCTTCGGCGTGGCGTTGGTCGGGGTGTAGAGGAGGCCGCTCATCACCACGCCGCCGGCGCCATGGAAGCGCACCTCCCGCACCGAAACGCCGTCGGTGGTCTGTATAAACGCCGCGAGCCACGCTCCGCCTGCGATCAGCACTGCGCCGACGACAGCGGCGATCCAT
>CAIUZX010000074.1 GCA_903903715.1 uncultured Caulobacterales bacterium | reverse complement strand
TGGTGACGCAGGAGCCTTTCCTGTTCGACGACACCCTGCGCGCCAATATCGCCTATGCCCGCCCCGAAGCCACCGATGCGGAGGTGGAGGCCGCCGCCAGAGCCGCCGCCGCGCACGACTTCATCACCGCCCTGCCCGGCGGGTATCTCGCCATGGCGGGTGAGGGGGGTCAGCGCCTCTCCGGCGGGCAGAAGCAGCGCATCGCCATCGCGCGGGCCTTCCTGAAGAACGCCCCGATCCTGTTGCTCGACGAGGCGACCAGCGCCCTCGACACCGAAAGCGAGGCCCGCGTGCAAGAGGCGCTGGAGCGGCTGATGGCGGGCCGGGCCACGGTGATGATCGCGCACCGGCTCTCCACCGTGCGCAAGGCCGACCGCATCTATGTGATCTCCGGCGGACGGGTCGAGGCGGTGGGCGACCATGACAGCCTGATGGCCGAGGGCGGGCTCTATGCGCGGCTGGCGCGGGCGCAGTCGCTTGAGACCGTGCCCGTCGAGACCAAGGCGGCGGCGGGATGAAGGCGCTGTTCCGTAACCCCATCGTGCAAGGCCTGCTCGCCGCGATCTTCGCGGGGTACTTAAACCTTTGCCTTCGCACCCTGCGCTGGACCGTCTCCGGCGCGGAGCGGGCGGAGGGCGTGTGGGACAAGGGTGGCGGGGTCGTGGTGTGTTTCTGGCACAGTCGCATCGCGCTGGCCCCCGGCAGCTGGCCGAAGGGCCGCGCCCAGCCGCCCCGGGTGATGGTGTCCCTTTCCCCCGATGGGCAGTTCATCGCCAGCGCCATGGAAAAGCTCGGCTTTCCCGCGATCCGGGGCTCGGCGGCCAAGTCGGCTTCGGCGGCGAAGGCCAAGGGCGGGGCGCAGGCCTTCCGCGAGTCCCTGAAGTGGCTGAAGGGCGGCGGCGGCGTCGCCATCACCCCCGACGGCCCGCGGGGGCCCGCCAACCAGATGAGCCTGGGCGCTGCAACCCTTGCCGGGGCGAGCGGCGCGCCGGTGCTGCTGGTCGGCATGGCCTGCCATCCGGCGATCCGGCTCAAGTCCTGGGACAGGGGCGTGATCCCGCTGCCCTTCGGCCGCGCGGCCCTCGTCTGGGACGGCCCGCACCACGCTGAGCGCACGATCGATACAGGCGCCATCGGTCACCTGACCGACGCCTGGGGCGCGGCGCTCAACGCCGTGACGGATCAGGCGGAGGCGCTGGTCAGATAATGCCGCCGTTTCTCACCTTCTATACGAGCCTCGGGCGGATCGTGACCTGGTTCACCCCCGGCGTGCTGCGCCAGCGCGCCAAGGCCGGCAAGGAGGACGTCGCACGGATGGGCGAGCGGATGGCCCGGCCCAGCCGCGAGCGTCCGCAGGGCCCCCTGGTCTGGCTGCACGGGGCCAGCGTCGGCGAGGGGCTGTCGCTCCTGCCAATCATCGAGGGGCTGCGCATCCGCCGCCCGGACGTGACCCTCCTGATGACCAGCGGCACCGTCGCGGCGGCGGAGCTGATGGGCCAGCGTCTGCCGGAGGGGGTGATCCACCAGTACGCCCCCGTCGACACCCCCGACTTCGCCGCCCGCTTCACCAAGTACTGGGCGCCGGAGCTGGCCATTTTCGCCGAGAGCGAACTGTGGCCGTCGCTGCTGGAGTCCCTCAGGTCCCGCGGCGCGCGGACGGCCCTGCTGTCGGCCCGCATGTCGGAGGGGAGCATCCGGCGCTGGACCGCCATGTCCAGCTCCGCGAGACACCTGCTGGGCGGGTTCGACCTCGTGATGGCCCAGGACCGGCGCTTCGCCGCCCTGTTCAAGACCCTCGGCGCCCGCGACGACGGTGACCTGAACCTGAAGCTCGCCGCAGCGCCGCTGCCGGTGGACGAGGCCGCCCGCGCGGAGCTGGTCGCGTGTCTCGACGGGCGCCCGCTGCTGGTCGCCGCCTCCACCCATCCGAAGGAGGACGAGATCGTCCTCGACGCCTTTGCAAGGCTGGCGAACCGGCCGGATCGCCCGGTGCTGGCCCTCGTCCCGCGCCATCCGATCCGTGGCGATGACCTGATGGAGATGGTCCGCGAGAGACACCTGGTCGTCGCCCGTCGCAGTCTCGGCGAGCCTGTGACGCCGCAGATTGAGGTTCTGCTCGCCGACACGCTGGGGGAGCTGGGTTTGTGGTATGCGGCGGCGCGGATGAGCGTCGTGTGCGGCAGTCTGGTCAATGGCGTAGGCGGGCACAATCCGCTGGAGCCGGCGCGGCTGGGGTGCCCCTTCGTCGTCGGCCCGTTCACGCAAGGGTGGCAGGCGGTCTACCGGTCGCTCTCCGCCGTCGACGGGTATCGCACGGTCTCGGACGCGGCGTCCCTCGCCTACGCCTTCGCCAAGGCCCTCGATCGTCCGGAGGATGTCCTCGAGATGGCGGAGCGGGCGCAGGCGGAGGCGGGGCGCGGCGCGGCTCAGCTCGATCGCGCGCTGGATCGCCTGAGCGCCCTCGTCGACGGGCGATGAAGCTCGGGACGCCCCCATGAAGCTCGGCACCCCCAGGGACTGGTATCGGCGGGAGCGCGCCCCTGCGCCCCTGACCCGGGCCTTGCTGCGGCCCCTGTCGCTGATCTGGGCGAACGCCACCGCGCGGCGCCTGGCGAAGGGACTGCGGGAGGAGGTCGGCGCGCCCGTGATCGTCGTCGGCAACCTGACCATGGGCGGGGCGGGCAAGACCCCGGTGGTGCGCGCCCTCCTGGCCGCCTTGCGGGAGAGGGGCCTGAAGGCCTGCGCTCTGTCGCGTGGTTATGGCGGATCGCTCAAGGGCCCGGTGATGGTGGACGCCTCCGCCGCGACTGCCGCCGAGGTGGGGGATGAGCCCCTGATGCTGGCCGCTGACGGTCCCGTGGCGGTCGGCCGCGACCGGGCGGCGGCGGCGCGGCTGGCGGTGGCTGAGGGCGCTCAAGTGATCGTCATGGACGACGGCCACCAGAATCCGAGCCTGAAACCCGCCCTATCGCTGATCGTCGTGGACGGGGAGACGCGGGACGGGGAGTGGCCCTTCGGCGACGGGGCGGTGTTCCCGGCCGGCCCGATGCGGGAGCCCTTCGCCGTTGGTCTGTCGCGGGCGGACGTTGTGGTCATCGTGCTGCCGGAGGGGCTGGATCGTCCGGACCCGGAGCTGGTCGCCCTGTTCGGCGCGCTGCCCGTGCTGATCGTGCGCATCGTCCCCGCACGGCCGCCGCCGGAGGGGCCGCTGGTCGGCTTCGCCGGGGTCGCCAAGCCCTGGAAGGTGGAGCGGGCGCTGCAGGCTTCGGGGGCGGACTTGAAGGACTTCGCCCCCTATCCCGACCATGCGCCGCTGACCGCGTCCGACCTCGCCTTCCTGAAGGACCAGGCGGCGGTCTTCGGGGCGAGGCTGATCACCACGGAGAAGGACTACGCCCGCCTTCCCGTGGCCGCGCGGGAGGGGATCGCTGTGTTTTCCATCCGCGCCGCCTTCGAGGATGAAGCGGCCCTGTCCGCCCTCCTCGACCGGACAATTCGTCCCTGACCGATGCTCCGTAGGCGGAAGCTTAACCCCACCCGGCGCAGCCTCCCAGCAAGGGGTCGCGGCAACGTGATCGCGCAGCGTGCGCACAGGTGATCCGACGCCTTGACTTGCGCGCGACCTGGGTCCTGCATGGGCCGGTCAAGATAGCTGAAGGAGGCCCACATGCCCCAGTCCAAGCCTGCTCAATCCCTCAATGGCCAGACCAGTTTGACCGTCCAGGTCGCCGGTCGGCACGTCGATCTCGGCGAAGCGCTGCGGCAGCGGATCACGGACGAGCTGAACGCCAATGTCGGCAAGTATTTCGAGCGCGGCGGACAGGCGGATGTGACGGTCGGCAAGGACCGCTACGCCTTCTTCACGGACATTGTGCTGCACCTGTCGACGGGCCAGCAGCTCGTCGTTCGGGGCCTTGGCCACGACGCCCACGCCTCATTCTCGGCGGGCCTCGAGAAGATCGAGGGGCGCCTGCGGCGCTACAAGCGCCGGCTGAAGAACCACCACGCCCAGCCGAGCGCGAAGGTGGAGGCGATGGCCTATGTGGTCATGCGCTCCCCCGACGACGACGACAGCCTGTTCGAGGACGACTGGGGCGCCGACGGCTCCGCCGGTTCGGGGGCGCCGCAGGGGGCGATCATCGCCGAGACGGAGGCGCCTTTGAAGACCCTGACCGTCTCGATGGCGGTGATGGAGCTCGACATGGCCGAGCAGCCGGTGGTGGTCTTCCGCAACGTGGCGCATGGGGGCGTGTCGGTGGTCTACCGGCGCGCCGATGGCAATATCGGCTGGATCGACCCGGAGCGCACGCGCCCCTTGGCAGGCAACGGCGCCGACAAGTCGAAGACTGCGGCGCCCGGCGTCAACGGCGCCCGTTCCGCGGTCAACTGACATCCGGCCGCGGCACAATCGCGTGATCGCGCGCCGGAACCGCTTGCGGACGCCGGCTCAAGTCTGCGATGTCACGGCGCTGAGAGGAATCGGAACGATCCATCGCGGTCCATCGTAATCCGATTGTAAACGGCGACGTGTAGACAGAGGCCCTAGGCAGGGCGCGAGACCAATTCGTCTCGCCCAGGCCGAAGCGCCCATCTAGGGTGACGGGAGACTGAGGATCCATCATGGATGTGAGCGCCTGGCTCGATAAGAGCGCTGTGTCCTACCGCGTGTCCGCCGATTCCAAGCGACACGCGCTTGCGCTGACGGCAGAGCTCGCCGCCCGCGCCTTCGGTTTCGACGCCGGCCATGTGTTCGACGCCCTGTGCGAGCGCGAGGCGCAGGGCTCGACCGGCGTGGGCTCCGGCGTCGCCGTGCCGCACGCCCGCTTGCCGCAACTGACCCAGATGCGCGCCGTGTTCCTGCGCCTCGATCAGCCCGTGCCCTTCGACAGCGTGGACGACCAGCCTGTCGACCTGATCTTCGCCCTGTTCGCGCCTCCGGGCTCGGATTCGGAGCACCTGCGGGCCTTGGCCCGCGTGTCGCGGCGCCTGCGCAACGCCGAACTGCGCGAGCAACTGCGCAAGGCCCACTCCGCCGACAGCCTGCACGCCCTCCTGGCCAGCGAAGCGACCAGCTCGGCGGCGTAAAAGCTGATCCACTCTCGCGTGTATGGAACTAGACTGTATGCACCTTTAAAGTGCTGCAGGAGCAAGTCCCATGACCCAGACTCTTCGCCGTGACCGCGATCTCGCGCTATCTCGTCTGAAGTACGAGATGGCGGCCTACCGCGTTCGGCTGTCGATGCTGGCCCTCGACGAGGCGCTGAGCGCGCCCGAGGAAAAGTTCAATCCCAATCACGACCCGGCGAACGGGCGGTTTACGTCCGGCGGCGGCGGGAGTTTTGGCGGCGGTGGCGCGTCCGGCGGCTGGACGGGGTCTGGCCGTCGTCCGGATGCGCGACCAGGGCAAGGCGATGCGCCCATCCTCTCCGGCGGCGGCGCGCCGCTCCCGGTCCACCCGTCGCCCAGAGCTCCATCCTCCGGCGGTCAGACGCCAACGGGGGCGGCCAGCTCCACGGCGCCGGGCGAGACCGCCACTATCGATCCAAAAATTCAACCACAAGTGGAGAGCATTCGGGCCGAGTTCACACGGCAGACCGGCCTGACGATGAAGGTCACAAGTGGTGTCCGTAGTCCAAAACAACAGGCGCAAGCCATGTATGACAAGCTCCAACGAGGCGGCAGTCTAAACATCTACGCGAACAAGACCGCAGCGGCTGAGGTTCAAGCCGCATACGACCTAGCCAGGAAATCTGGGGCAGGAGAAGCGGCTATTGTCGCTGACATGGCTTCAATTATTCAAAAACAAGTCAGCCGAGGTGTATATCTTTCAAAGCATCTTGCAAATGTGGCAATTGATATTTCGAATAGTGATGCCAATGGAAAGCCCTTGTCGCGCAATGATTTGGGGGTTTTGTTTTCCATTATAGGGAGGTATGGCGGAAAAATACTCAAGGAATCAAAGCCGCATATTCACGTTCAATTCTAGAGATTGTAATGCCTCGAAGATTTTCTATAATTATCCTCTTGGTGGTGATGCTTTGCCTCCTGGGCTTCGCTAGTCCCACCAATGCCGCCTCGCAGGGGCGTACGGGGTGCTCGCCGCAAAACCTCACTCCAAATAGCACGCTCACCATGACCTTGCCCTGGCCGCATGGCGGAATCCTTGACATCGAGGGACCCCAGCCGGAGCAGATCTACTACACCGTGA
>CAIUZX010000073.1 GCA_903903715.1 uncultured Caulobacterales bacterium | reverse complement strand
GGGCCGGATCGCAGCCCAGAGCGTCTACTACTTCGCCGCCGCCTCAGCCCTGGGCGGCCCGCAGCGGGCGGTCAGGTTCGTCGTGCCCACGGGCAATTTCGGCGACGCCTACGCCGGCCATGTGGCCGCGCGGATGGGCCTGCCCATCGACAAGATCGTGGTCGCCACCAACGCCAACGACATCCTCTCCCGCGCCCTGACCACCGGCCGCTACGCCCGCGGCCCCGCTCAGGCGACACAGAGCCCGGCCATGGACATCCAGGTCGCCTCCAACTTCGAGCGGGCGGTGTTCGCTGCGCTGGGTGAGGACGCCGCTGCGACCAAGGCCCTGTTCGAGACTTTCGCCGCCACGGGCGGGGTCGATCTGCCGACTAAGGCGCAAGGCTGGCTCTCTGAACGCTTCGACGGCGCGGCGACGAGCGAGGCGGACACCTCGCGCACCATCAGCGAGGTGTACGCCCGCACCGGACTTCTCGTCGACCCGCACACGGCGGTGGGCCTGTTCGCCGCTGCGCGCCATTCGGGCGCCGCCCCCGTGGTGACGCTTGCCACCGCGTCTCCCGCCAAGTTCCCGGAGACCAAGCCCGCCGAGGTTCCGGACATCCTCGCCCGCCACCCCAGAGCTGAGGCGCTGGCGGGTCTGCCGGAGCGGATGACCAAGATCGCGGCGGACGCCGACGCCGTCAAAACCTTCATTCGAGGATTCGCTTAAAGCCCTTGACCCCACGCATTCACACCCTCCGCAGCGGAGTCCGGGTCGTCGCCGACCCCATGCCGGGCCTTGGCAGCATCGCCCTGTCCGTGTCGATCCGCGGCGGCTCCCGCTGGGAAGGCGATGACGAGCGGGGCTGGGCCCACCTTCTGGAGCACATGGTCTTCAAAGGCGCCGGCGACCGGGACGCCCGCGCCATCGCTGAAGCGGTGGAGACCAACGGCGCGCAGATCAACGCCTCGACCGGCTTTGAGCGCACGGGCTTTCAGATCCGCGGCCTGTCCGACAGTCTCAGCCTTGGCCTCGACATCCTTGCCGACTTGGTGCGGGCGCCGAAGCTCGACGATGCTGAGCTGGAACGCGAAAAGCAGGTGGTGGCGCAGGAGATCGCCGACGCCGCCGACACCCCCGACGACCGCATCTTCGACATGGTGCAGAGCGCGGCCTTTCCGGGCCAGCCGCTGGGCCGACCCATCCTTGGCGACGTCGACAGCCTGAAGCACGCGGACGGCAAAACCCTGTCCGCCTTTCACCGCAGTCTCTATTCCTCCGACAGGATCGTGGTCAGCGCGGCAGGGGCGGTGGATGAGGACAGGCTGCTGGCGGAGGTCGAGGCGCGCTTTGGCGACATGACGCCGGCCCCCCGCGCAGAGCCCGCCCCCGCGAGGTTTGCCGCCGGGAAGATCGTGGAGGCGCGCAAGCTCGAGCAGGCGCAGCTGGTCCTCCTGACCGAGGGCGTGCCGACCCACAGTCCGGACTACTATGCCCTTCGCCTGTTCGCGGAGATCCTCGGCGGCGGCATGGCGTCCCGCCTCTTCCAGACGGTGCGGGAGACCCACGGCCTCTGCTACGCCATCGACGCCTACTGCGCGACCTATGAGGATGTGGGGGTTCTGGGCGTCTATGCCGGGACGTCCGCCACGGACGCCGCGCCTGCGGCGAAGCTGATCGTGGAGGGCCTCGCCCGCCTCGCTGAGGATGTGACGGAGGCCGAGCTCGCCCGCGCGCGGGCGCAGCTGCGGGCCGGGCTGCACATGGGGCGGGAGTCGCCCCTGGCGCGGGCCGAGCAGGCGGCGGGGCAGCTGTTCGTCTTCGGCAAGCTAATGGACGCCGGCGAGCTGGAGGCGGGCTTCAACGCCGTCAGCCTTGAGGATCTTCGCCGCACCGGCCAGCGGGCTGTCGAAGGCCCCCGGGCCGCGGCGGTGCTGGGGCCAAAGACCGCCGCTGCGGCGGTCAAACACTTTCACGGGGCCTGACGGACGCCATGGCGGGACATGAGAGCAAGGCCTACGACAAGACGATGGACGAGCTGCATCTGGCTCTGGTGAAGACGCAGATCGAGGCGATCGCGCACGGGCGGCGGCTCGTCATCCTGCTGGAGGGGCGCGACGGCGCGGGCAAGGACGGGGCGATCGCAAGGCTGATCGAGCACCTCGCCCCCCGCTACACCCGGGTCGTGTCCCTGCCCAAGCCCTCGGACCGGCAGAAGTCCGAGTGGTGGTTCCAGCGCTACGTCCGCATGCTGCCCGCAGCGGGGGAGTTCGTGATCTTCAACCG
>CAIUZX010000072.1 GCA_903903715.1 uncultured Caulobacterales bacterium | reverse complement strand
CGCACAGGGTCATGACCATGATCGCAATGGTTCCGCCGCCGATGCCGAGAAGGGACGAGAAGGCCCCGAGACCTCCGGCGATGCCGACCCGCATAGCGCCCGACGGCATGTGATCGGTCAACACCCGGTCACCGAGCTTGGGGACCAAGAAGTTGATGGACATCAGCATCACCCCGCCGGCGAAGATCAGGGTCAGCACCTTGCCGTCGACGTGGCCTGCGAGCAGCACGCCGACCCCGTCGCCCAGCACGATCCAGGGCGCCCAGCTCTTCAGCACCTCGAAGTCCACAGCGCCGCGCTTGGCGTGAGACCGGACTGAGCGGATGGAGGTGACGATGATGGTGGCGGCGGAGGTGCCGATGGCGATGTGCGCGTACTGGGCATGATCTCCGCCCAGAAGCGGCAACACGATAAACAACGCCGGAACCACGATGAACCCGCCGCCGATGCCGAAGATGCCGGCGGCGAACCCGGCCAGCAGACCGGCCGCCAGCATGGCGACGAGGGGCGTCAGCCACCCCATGACGCCGTTGGCGCCGGGAGATTGGACAGGGGGCGCTTTGGTCAGGTTCGACGCTGCCCCTCCCGTCATGGCGGTCACGTGCGACAGAGCGCCCGCGGCCTTCACTGCGCCGGCGGGTCCGGGTTGGGCCATGGCCCCGCTCCCGAAGGTCGCTGCCGCCAGAATCACAAACGCCGCCAGGACCCAGCTCAACACCTGCTGGACACGCAATTCCGTCATATCAGACACCCACCGACCAACCCGAAGCGCCCTTGAGTCTCAGCGCGTGAGACGACCTTAGAACCACTGAAGCTCCCCTCAGAAAAACTTAAGCAAGCGTCGCCAAAAAACGGCGTCGCGTCGCTCACAAACGCGTCAACTGCCTCCGGCGGCGCCTTCTAATCCGCCACGGCAGATCTTCCGCCTTCGGAAAAGCAGACGGCCGCCGAAGGGCTCTCCGGCGGCCGCTGTCATCACTTTTGCATGCCTCCGCCTCAGAAAGAGAAGGTGGCCCTGGCGTAGTAGAAGCCGCCGTTGATGCCGTAGGGGGTGAGCCCGAGCGGCGCATCGTAGACATTGGAGCCGTCCAGCGGTCCGGACGCTGTCTGCGGCCGGTTCTTGGCCTTCACATCGAAGAGATTGTTGGCGCCGACCGCCAGCTTGAGCTTCGGCGTCAGCGCGTAGGAGACTTCAAGGTCGGTAATTCCCTGAACCGGGGAGGTTTCCGAGGCGTAGAACCCGCCATTGATGCTCTGCAGATCCGACGTCTTGCCGTAGATCGTCTCGCGCAGGTTCGCCGTCCACTTGGACAGGGTCCATAGGGCGCCGAAGCTGACCTTGGCCTTGGGCGAGGCGGTCGTGAGGTACGACCTCGCCGTGGGGCTGAACAGCGGTTGTGGAGAAACCGCCACAGGCGTGGCCGCGACCTTGGTGATCTTGGTGGTGTTGAAGTTCGCCGAAGCGGACCAGTCCACATGCCCCAGATCGCCGAAGTCGGAAGAATAGTTTGCCGTGAACTCGAGCCCGGACGTCTCAGTGTCGACGCCGTTGGTGAAGACGCTGACGCCGACATAGGTCACGGTCGGGTCGAGCACGTTGCCATGCGCCGAGATCGCCGTCAGCACCGCCGCGGAGTTGGTGGCGCCGCCCAGACCGAAGATCGTGCCGGTCGCGACGATGCGGTCGGTGATCTTGATCTTGTAGGCGTCCACCGTCACCGACAGCTTCGGCATCGGATGGGCCACCACGCCGAAGCTGATGTTGTCCGACTTTTCGGGCTTCAGATTGCCAAAGCCCAGGATCTTGGCCGAAGACGAGTTGGCCGGGAGCTGCACAACCGCCGCCGTCGGGGAGACGTTGGTGGCGGAGTAGTACTCTTCGGCGAGAGTCGGTGCGCGGAAACCGCTGCTGATCGTACCGCGCAGCGCCAGCGCCGGCGACAGATCGTATCGGGTGGTCAGCTTGCCGATGGTGGTGTCGCCAAAGTCGGAGAAGTGCTCGTAGCGCACCGCGCCGTCCAGGCTCCACGGCTCGATCGGGTGCACCGCCAGGTCGACATAGCCTGCATAGCTCGTCCGGGCGTGAGCGCCGCCGTCGCTGGGCTGGAAGCCCGGATAAGACTGCCCGCCTTCCTTGTAGATCGAGGCCGCGTCGCCCGAAGTGATGGCGTATCGGTCGCGACGGCTCTCTCCCCCGAACGCCACCGTCAACGGCGTCGCCGCCCCGATGTCCACCTTCTTGGTCACATCAAGATTGGCGGTCCACTGCTCGGAGGTGAACGAGCCGTCATAGAAGTTGGTGGGTGTGAAGTGGGTGTCGATATAGAGCGCCCGGTTGGCCGAGTTCAGAGTGGAGATCTTGTTCTGGTCGGTGCCGTAGGTCAGGCTGGCGTCCCAGGCGAAGCCCGAGATTTCGCCCTTGGCGCCCCCGGTGATTCCGTAGTCGTCCTCTTCCAGAGCTTCCTTCGGATTGAAGCCCTTCGGCGCGAAGATCAGTTCGCCCGCCGCGGTGTAAGAACCGGCGGAGCCGAGGGTCGGCGAAGCGATCACCTTGCTCGGCACCCGATAGTTCTCGAAGGCCTGTGCGGTGCGATGGCTGTAGCTGCCGAAGCTGTATAGCTCCACAGACCCAAGTTCATATCCGGCGTTATAGGTGAGGTTGGTCACGCGGGACATCGCGTCGCCGACGATGTGGTTCACGTTCGGCGAATTCGGTAGTCCGCTCGGATATTTGGAGGCCAGACCACCGCTCGCCGCAGGATTGATCGTTCCGTCCTGGAAGAAGATGCGTTTGTCGGCGCCGCCGCGCTGGCTGTAGTTGTGGTAGCGCGTTTCCGCGGTGAGGTTCAAAAAGCCCTTGTCGCCTAAAGCGTAGCCGGCGTTGATGGCCGCCTGAGCGGTCTCGCCGTCGCCCTTGTAGTACGCACCGCCGGTGACGCTGGCAGTACCTCCGGATGCGGCCTTCTTCAGGATGATGTTGACAACGCCGGCGATGGCGTCCGTGCCGTACTGAGCGGCGGCGCCATCCAGCAGCACTTCGACATGGTCGACCGCCGCGGTCGGGATCAGGCTGATGTCGGCCGTCGCCGCGCCCTGGTAAGGCCCGCCCAGGACGTGAAGGTTCGCGGTGGGGTGGCGGCGCTTGCCGTCCACCAGAACCAAGGTGTCATTTGGACTGATCCCGCGCAGACGCGCCGAAAGGGTCAGGTTCGCCGTATCGCCGCCGAGGGCCTCCGCCGTAAAGGACGGCACATTCTGGGCAAGGCCCGCTATCAGGTCCGGCTTTCCCACAGCCTTCAGCGCATCGCCGCCGACCACTTCAATCGGCGCGGCGCTGTCGGCAGCCTTCATTCCCGTCGTCCGGGTTCCGGTGACGATCACCGCCTGGACTTCGGTAGAGTCCGCGGCCGCAGCCAGGGCCGACGATGTCGCGCCCAGCGACGCAGCCATTGCGACCGCACTGGCTCCTGCAAAAAGTTTACGCATTTTTGGATCCCCTGCCTTGAGTAATGCACAGTTTATCAGCACCGAAGACGCGCATGCGTAACGGTTGGACATGTATTCAGGAGCCCTGTCGGAGTCTTTCCCCAGACCTCGACGAACATTCCCTTCATGACAATTTGATCAACTCGACAATCGAAGCAATTTTCGATGCGAAATACCCCGCGCAATCCTCGTGATTGCACAGTTTTAAACACTAAAAACTGCGTCACGACGGCAAGGCGCCCAAAAAGTGGACGAGAAGCCGCGCTGAACGTGACCGCGACGCGGTTAATCATCCTCGCTTGACTACGCGCAACCCGCGATGATTCGTCGCAGGCTTAGCGCCAAAAATTGTAAAATTTCTTCAACCAATATTGCGTAGCGTTCGACGGAATTGAGTTCGCGCAGGCGTTACACATCAGGCTTCATTCAAACATTGATGACGCTTTTACAAATTAGACCTTGGTTCGGGCGCACTAGACTCTCGTTAATCTTGTGAGCTAGGCTGGACGACGGTAGCTGATGTCGACGGGGAAGTTTATGACTAACGGCCGGCGAATAATACTGACCGTACTCGCGTCAATGTGCCTATCGGCGTGTGGCGGAGGCGGCGGAAGCAGCGGTGGCGGATCATCACCGCCGCCGACAGTCACCCTGACCTCCAACGAAGTGTCGCGCTTCCTAACGCAGGCCACCTACGGCCCGACGGACACTGACATCGGCACGGTGAAGACGTTGGGATATTCTGCGTGGATCGACCAGCAGATGACCGTACAGCAGGCCTCCGCCCAGACCTGGATGGACAACCGCTTGCCCATCCTCATCGCCGCCAACCCAAAGGCGACCCTCGGAAGCCTGGAATTCGAAGAGGCGGTGTGGCAGGGAGCCGCGACCGGCCAGGACCAGCTCCGGGAGCGGGTGAAGCTCGCCCTGTCCGAGATCTTCGTCGTCTCGTTCCAGTTCTCCGACGTCGACGCCCGAGGGGTCGGCTCGTACTGGGACATGCTGGGCAATGACGCCTTCGTCAATTTCCGCACCCTGCTGAACGACGTGACTTATCACCCGCAGATGGGTCGCTATCTCACCTATATCCACAATCTCAAGGAAAACGCGACCACGGGCCAGACACCGGACGAGAACTACGCCCGGGAAGTCATGCAGCTCATGACCATCGGCCTCTGGCAGCTCAACCAGGACGGCACGCAAAAGCTCGACGCGAATGGCAAGCCCATTCCGACCTATTCTCACGACGATATTGCGGGCCTGGCGAAGGTGTTCACCGGCCTCGGCTTCTATTCGCCGACGCCGACCACCTCGACCTTCTACGGCTATGGGACCAAGGACGCGAACGCCGAAGTCAAACCGATGATCGCCTATGACGGCTTCCATTCGACGTCGCAGAAGGACTTCCTGGGCGTGACGATCCCCGCCAGCACGACCGCCGCCACCAATGCGGACGTCAAGACGGCGCTGGATACGATCTTCAACCACCCTAATGTGGGCCCCTTCGTCGGCAAGCGCCTGATCCAGAGCCTCATCACCTCCAACCCCTCCCCCGCCTATGTCAGCCGCGTCGCTGCGGTCTTCAACAACAATGGATCGGGTGTGCGCGGCGATATGGCGGCGGTGGTCAAGGCCGTGCTGACGGACACCGAAGCGCGGGACGGCGCCACGGCGGCGTCATCAGCGACCTACGGCAAGCTGCGCGAACCGATGGTGCGCCTGGCCAACTGGATGCGAGTGTTCGGCGCCAAGTCGACCTCAGGCAACTGGCTGCTCGGAACCCTCAGCAATTCCTCGCAGCTCAGTCAGAGCGCGTTGAACGCCCCGACTGTCTTCAACTTCTGGCGCCCTGGCTACGTGCCCAGCAATTCGAAGATGGGCGCCGCCGGTCTCCTCGCGCCAGAATTCCAGGTCGTCGATGAGGTCTCCGTTTCGGGCTACCTGAACACGATCCAGACCGCCATTCAGTCCGGCATCGGCTCGAGCTCGGACATCAAGTCGACCTACGACAACGAGCTCGCTCTGGCGGCGACGCCGCAGGCCCTGGTGGACCGGCTGAACCTCCTCCTGTGCTACGGCCAGATGTCAACCGGACTTCAGGCCAAGATCGTTACGGCGATCAGCGCGATCACCATCCCCTCCGGCGCCACGGCCACCCAAGCGCAGATCACAGCCGCCCAGACCCAGCGCGTGCAACTCGCTGTGCTGATGACGATGGCCTCCGGCGATTACCTGGCGCAGCGATAGGAACCCGACCCATGACGCTGACCACTCACACCCGCCGCACCCTTCTGCGCATGACCGGCGCCCTCGCCACGGTCGCGCCTTCGGCGGCGCCGTTCGCCCTGCAACTCGCCGCCGCTGGCGCTGCCGCCGCCGCTGCGCCGGACTACAAGGCTCTGATCTGCTTTTTCCAGTACGGCGGCAATGACTCCACCAACACGGTGCTTGCGACGGACGCCGACACCTGGGGCCGATATTTCGCCATTCGCAACGTCGGAACCGACCCCATCTCTCTGATGCCTGTCGGCACAGCCGCGACCCCGGTCGGGTCGGTCAATCCGGTCACCGGCCGCACCGTGGCGAACATGGCGCAACCGGAAGCCTGGGGCGGCGTCCTGCCGATTGCGCTCAAGACCGCGCAGAAGATCCCGGCCGGCACCAACGCCACGTCGCGGCCCTTCGCCCTGCATCCGGCCATGGCGCCGGCCATGCCGCTCTACACCGCCGGGCGCCTCGCCGTGCTCGCGAATGTCGGTACGCTGCTCAACCCGCTGACCAAGACGCAGTATAACGGCAAGACGGCGCCCATCCCATCGAACCTGTTTTCCCACAATGACCAACAGTCGACTTGGCAGGCGGGCAGCATCGAGGGCGTAAACATGGGCTGGGGTGGCCAGTTCGGCGATCTCGTGCTTTCACAGAACGGCGCGAATTCCATTTTTACGGCGACGTCGACTTCGGGCAACGCCGTATTTCTGGCAGGCAAATCGGTGGTGCAATATCAGGTGACCACCGCCGCCAACCCGGCCCTGACCATGAACGCCCTCAACGGAACCACGCTGCTGGGCTCAAGCGGCGCGCCGACCACCCTGAAGGGCATCGTCACGGACACGACGGCGGTCAACAATCTGGCCAACGACTACGCCGCGATCGTGCAGCGCTCAATCGGCGCCTCCTCGACATTGAACGGCGCCATGACCATCGCCGCCGTGCAGGCCGTTCCAACCCCGCCAACCTATGTCAACCCGACCACCGGCGCGACGACCACCAACCCCTACGCTGCGCAACTCTACACAGTGCTGCGCATGATCGCCGCCGCGCCCAGCCTGGGCGTGAAGCGACAGGTCTTCTTCATCAGCATGGGCGGGCACGACACACACGACGCCCAGAACAACGCCCAGCCGGACAACCTGTCCAAGCTCGCCAACGCTTTTCTCTATCTCGACAACGCCCTGTCGAATCTGGGCGGCGTGGATATGCGTGGGACCGTGACCGCCTTCACAGCGTCGGACTTCAATCGCACGCTGACCTCGAACGGCGACGGCACGGACCACGCCTGGGGCGGCCACCACTTTATCCTGGGCGGCGCGGTGAAGGGCGGCGACATGTACGGCCAGTTCCCGACGCTCGGGCTCGACACCAAGACCTTCAGCAATCCGGACATGGTGGGCAGCGTGATCATCCCGACAACGTCGGTGGATCAGTATGCGGCGACGCTGGGCGCCTGGTTTGGGGCGTCTTCCACCGACCTGGCGACCATCTTCCCCAATCTGAAGAACTTCTCGACCGCCAACCTCGGCTTCGTTTGATCGATCCGGCCTGAGAGGTGGGCAGCGGTTGCGCCTGCCGGGCGAATGGGCCTTGCAGAGCGATTATCGCTGGCCCAATCTAGCCGATTGAATGAACGTTTAACGGAGTCGCCATGACTGGCCGCGCCCGCAGGCTTCTTGGGCGGCTTTGGACGTTGGCGCTGTGCGCCCTCATGGTGAGCACGAGCGCGTCGGCCCGGGCGGCGGAGCCCACCACGTGCCGCACGGTGCGCCTGTCGGACATCGGCTGGACCGACGTCGCCGCCACCACCGCAGTCACCAGTCTGATGTTGGAGCGCCTGGGCTATCAGCCCAAGGTGACCGTGCTGTCCGTCCCGGTGACCTTCGCCGCCATGAAGAACAAGGACGTCGACGTCTTTCTGGGCAACTGGATGCCCGCGATGAAGGAGGACCGTGCGCCCTTCCTGGCCGACAAGTCGGTCGAGGTGGTGCGGATGAACCTCGACGGCGCGAAATATACGCTGGCGGTGCCGGACTACACCTATCAGGCGGGTCTGCACGATTTCAACGACGTCAAGCGCTTCGCTGGCCCCCTCAACCGCACGATCTACGGCATCGAGCCGGGCAATGACGGCAACCGTCAGGTCCTGAACCTGATCAAGTCCAACACCCATGGCCTCGGCGACTTCAAGCTGGTGGAGTCTTCCGAGCAGGGCATGCTGGCCGAAGTGGAGCGAGCGATCCGCGATCACAAGCCCATCGTGTTTCTGGGGTGGGAGCCGCACCCCATGAACACGCGCTTCTCCATTCGCTATCTCAGCGGCGGGGACTCAAGCTTTGGCCCCAATTTCGGCGGCGCGAAGATCTATACCAACACCCGCGCGGGCTACAGCCGCCAGTGTCCGAACATCGGGCGGCTGTTGTCCAACCTCAGCTTCACCCTGCAGGGGGAGGACGCGCTGATGGACGCGATCCTGAACCAGCATAAGGAGCCGAGAGCCGCCGCCGCGGAATGGCTGGCCGCCAATCCAAAGGCGGCGGAAGCCTGGCTTATGGGCGTGACGACCTTTGACGGCGCCCCCGGTCTCCCCGCCGTGCAGGGACGCCAGACGGTCAGGTCTGCGGGCCTCGAAGGAGTGGTTACGGGGTCCAAGATCCCTGTGGGGCCTGCCATGGCGACGCTGGTCGACACGGTGAAGTCCAGGGGCGCAGGCGTGTTCGACGCGGTGTCGGTGACGGTGCGCGTAGCGGTCGACGGCCTGACCGGCCTGTTGCGCGCCATCCCGCCCTTGTTACTGGTCGCGCTGATCGCCGCGGGCGCCTTCGGGCTGCAGCGCTCGATCCGGCTGACATTGTTCGTCGCCGCCGGCCTCCTCTTGATCATGAACCAGGGCTACTGGGATCCGATGCTGGAGACCCTGTCTCTTGTCCTGTTCGCGACCTTCATCGCCACAGCGATAGGCGTGCCGCTGGGCGTCGCCGCGGCGCATCGGCCCTCATTATATAATGCGATGCATCCGGTGCTGGACCTGATGCAGACCCTGCCGACCTTCGTCTATCTGATCCCGACCCTGGTCCTGTTCGGCCTTGGCGTCGTGCCCGGCCTGATCTCGACGGTGATCTTCGCCCTACCAGCGCCGGTCAGGCTCACTCACCTCGGCATCAGTTCCGTGCCCAAGCCCCTGATCGAGGCGGGGGAGGCGTTCGGCGCGACCAAGGCGCAGCTATTGTTCAAAGTCGAGCTGCCCAGCGCCCTACCCTCTATCGTCGCAGGCGTGACCCAGTGCATCATGCTCAGCCTGTCTATGGTCGTGATCGCCGCCCTCGTCGGCGCCGGAGGCCTTGGCGTCCCCGTCGTGCGGGCGCTCAATTCGGTGCAGGTGGCGATGGGTTTCGAAGCGGGCTTCGCCATTGTACTCCTCGCCATCATGCTCGACCGGATGACCCGGCCGAGGCGGAGTGACGCATGACCACCGCGATCGAATTCCGCGCCGTCGACATCCTGTT
>CAIUZX010000071.1 GCA_903903715.1 uncultured Caulobacterales bacterium | reverse complement strand
GATTGCCCAACCCGCCCTTCGGTGAGAGTGTGCGCCTGACAGCGGCGCGGGGGCGAGGCGATGAGGACGATCAGTTGTCAATGCGGCGGCGTGCGTCTGGACGCCGTCGGCGCGCCGATGATGAGCGTGATCTGTCATTGCACCAGCTGCCGCACCGCCGGGCGCGCGTTCGACGCCGTCTCGCCCGTCGCGCCGATTGTCGATGTTGGGGGCGGAACCGCCGTCGTGTTGTGGCGCAAGGACCGGCTGAAATGCGTCAGCGGGAGCGACAAGCTGGAACCGCACCGTCACTCACCTATGGCGCCGTCGCGCCGGATGGTGGCGTCCTGCTGCAAGACGCCGATCTTCGGGGACTACACCAAGGGCTTCTGGGTCTCGGTCTACCGCGACCGCGCACCCGATGCGCCGAAGCCCAACATGCGGGTGATGCTGAGCGACCTCGAGCCCGGCGCAAAGGTCCCGGACGACGGGTTGCCGCGCTTTCGCAACCGGCCGGGATCTTTCCTGCTCAAGCTCCTCACGACATGGGCGTCGATGGGTTTTCGTTCGGCAAAGATCTATGGCGTGGCGGATTGAGCGCTCGCAGACAGAAAAATTATGGGGAGACCGGAAGATGACCGACACCGCAAAGCCGCCGCTCTGGTTCTGGATGGTCACAGGCGTCCTGGCGCTCTGGGAGGTGATGGGCTGTTTCGCCTGCATCACGCAGATCCGGTTGGGCGCCGCGGCCATGGGGCCGGTCGACGACTGGTCGCTGAAGTACTACGCGGCCCTCCCCGTCTGGTATAACGGGGTCTACGCCGTCGCGACCTTCGGCGGTCTGCTTGGCGCCGTCGCGCTCCTGCTCAGAGACCGGCGAGCGAAGCGCGTGTTTCAGGTGTCGTTCGCCGCGATCATCGTCATGTTCGGCTACGCCTTCGTCGCGACCGACCTGATCGCCCACAAGGGTCTGGCGACCGTGCTGCCCTTCCCGCTGCTCATCGCTGTCGTCGGCGCGCTGTCGATCTGGCTCGCCCAGTTCGCCGCCGGCAAGGACTGGCTGCGCGGCTGAGGCGACCCGTTAGGTCGACAGGTGCGCCGACTTGATCGCGGTTTCGAACATATTCTTGATCGCCGCCTGAATGTCACCGGGCGAGTCCGCCTTGTAGGCGTAGCTGACCTGACTGGCGCACTTGCTGAGATTGGCCAGGATCTGCGGCTTGAGCGAATTCTGGATCACTCGATAGCGGTTGTCCGGAATGGGCTGCGGGATCACGTACTCAAGATCAAGCGTCATGATGGTCATGTTCTTGGCCTTGAAGGGATCGCAATTGGTCGGGTCAAAGCCGGTGAACAGCTCGCCGCCCGCGCCCGGTCCGACCATGGCGCCGCTGTCATTATAGACGGGCGAATAGTACTGGAAGTTGGGATCGGGGTTCCAGTTCCCGTAAGTCTGCCCGATCGCGTAGACATTTTCCTTCACATTGTCCGCGACGCCGTCGGTCATGATGAGGACGAAGGTCAGGGGATGTTCCGGCGTAGAGCCGTCCCCACCGGCGGGCAGCATGTCGGCGTATCGCTGCAGGCTGTAGCGGAAGATGCTGCCCATCCCCTTGTCGATGCCGACCGGCCCATCCAGCGTCATACCGTTCACCGCGGCGGTCACGGCGTCGGCATCGGTCGTGATCGGGCTGACCACAGTCACGTCGTTGCTGAACTTGGCCACGCCAAAGCGGAACTGGCCGGTCATGACCTGCTTGCCCTTCGAGGCCGTGATCATCTGCGACAACACGCTCTGAACGACGTCGAAGCGCAAGGTCGCGCCGGCCAGGTGCGCTTTGTCGATCGAGAACTGCGTCGGCTTCGTCGGCGTATCGGTGTGGCACGCCAGGGTGCAGCCGAGCTTTTGCTGCATGATCTTCTGGTCATTGGCGGTGGCGCCGATGCCCATCGAGCCGGAAGCGTCCACCAGGGCGTAGATGTCCACGTAAACCGGCCTCGCAGACTCCGCCGACGCGGTTCCCGCAACGTGAATGGTCTTGACGCCGATCAGATTGGAGAAGGTCGTGGTCGTCTCGGCGCTGAAGTCGAGCTTGGCGGTGATGTGACCGTTGTGGGCCGAGACGGCGGGCGTGTAGCTGACGTTGTAGTTCGGAAATTGCGAGATCGCCGCGTCAAAGTACTTCTTGAGCACCGCCGTCGCATTGGTCTGCAGGGCGGAGTCGCCCACACCTCCGAAGGACACCGGATTGGACACCGCCGCCAGAACCGCGCTGTCCGCTGCGGCCTGGATCTTCTCGTCCGCGCCGCGACTGAGGGAGTAATCCACGGCGAAGCCGGCCGTGAACGTCAGCACAACGGCCATGGCCGCGAACTGCATCGCAATCGCGCCGCGACGATCTTTAAGGAAGTCCTTCAGCATGCGTTCGACCGTCATCATTCGACCTCTGCGCAGTGCGCGACACTCAGGTGGCCCGGCTCCCCTTGATCTATTGCCCCCTCGACGCGGCAACTCAGAAGAACAACTTCGGACCAGATGAACAATTCTGATTACGTTCGGATAATACTAGGCGACGGCAGTTTATATTTTGTTGATCTCCCGGATGATCAGCTTGAAAGGTGCGCCGACTTGATCGCCGTTTCGAACATGTTGTCGATCGCCGTCTGGATATCGGCCGGAGAATTGGCCGAGTAAGCGTAGCTGGCCTGCGACGCGCACTTCTGAAGATTGGACAGGATCTTGGGCTTCAGGCTGTTCTGGATCAGCGTATAGCGGCTGTCCGGGATCGGGTTCGGGATCACGTATTCCATGTCGAGGGTCATGACCGACATGCCCTTGTTCTTGAATTGATCGCAGAGCGCAGGGTTGAAGCCCGCAAACCTTTCGCCGCTGCCGTAGACGGTCGGGAACCAATCCCAGTTCGGATCCGAGATCCAGCCGCCCGTGCCCTTTCCGTTGGCGCCGACCTGCTCGTCGACGTTGTCGCTCACGCCATCGGTCATGATCAGGACATAGATCAAGGGCGTGCTCGGCGTGCTGCCGTCACCACTGGCGGGGAGCGTCTTGTAGAAGCTGTTCAGAGACTGCGCGAAATTGGTGCCCATGCCCTGGGCCGGACCGTATTGGGGGTCATCCAGGTCCATCCCGTCCACCGCCTGAGCGGCCTTCGCCGTATCCGTGGTGAGCGGAGAGACCTGCGTGATGTTGTTGCTGAATTTCGAAACCGCAAAGCTGAACTGCCCCGTCATGACCGCCTTTGACCCAGACGCCTTGATGATCGACGACATT
This sequence comes from uncultured Caulobacterales bacterium, assembly GCA_903903715.1. Classification (GTDB taxonomy): domain Bacteria; phylum Pseudomonadota; class Alphaproteobacteria; order Caulobacterales; family Caulobacteraceae; genus CAIMFV01. The sequence goes on along the minus strand of CAIUZX010000071.1, from coordinate 1,690 downwards.
GCGCCTTTGACGATGTCGAAGCGCAAATAGGCCTTCGCATTATGCGCTGCGACCTGCGTGCCACTAATGTGGCAGGCGAGCGTGCAACCGATCGTCTTCTGCATGATTTGCTGGTCCGCCTGTGTGGCGCCGATGCCCATGGACGCGGACGCGTCCACCAAGGCGTAGATGGCGACATAGACCGGCCTCGCCGATTCCGCTGTCGCGGATCCGTTGATGTTGATCTTGTTGACGCCGATCAGGTTGGAGAAGGTGGTGGTCGTCCACGCGTTGTAAGTCATGGCGGCGACGATATGGCCGTTGTGCGCCTCGACGTTCGGCGTGTAGGTGATGTTGTAGTTTGGAAACTGCGTGATCGCCGCGTTGAAGTACTTCTTCAGGATCGCCGTGGCGTTTGTCTGCAGGGCGGAATCGCCCACGCCTCCGAACGTCGCCGGATTCGACACCGCCGCCAGAACGGCGCTGTCCGCCGCCGCCTGGATCTTTTCATCCGCACCACGGCTCATCGAATAGTCCACGGCAAAGCCCGCCGTGAAGGTCAGCACCACCGCCGTGATCGCGAATTGCATAGCAATCGCGCCTCGCGTTTCGGCAGCGAAAAGCCGAAATTTCCTTAAGATCTTGTTGAACATTCGCCAACGCCAGTTCGTGCCAAACTCTGAAAGCGCCTTCTGAAATTGACAAAAACCCGTTCAAGGCTCGTCAATAAACAGAAAATTAACGCCGTTATTAAAAAAGATGGCACAAACTCAGTATTTAAATTGTTAAGTTAACCATAAATACAATTATACAGCGATCATAATGAGCGATATTGCTGATTTTGGTCGAAAATATAGCGTTCAGGCGAGTAGATCCAACAGCACTCCCTGCATCTGGTCGGCGACGCCCGCGACTTTCACCGAGGCCTCGAAGGCGACTTTCGATTCAGTCACCGCCACCGCCGCCTCTGCGATTCCGCCGCCCGTCGGATCACTCGCGACCGCGGACGCCGCGGCGTCGAACCGCGCCCCCGCCGACGCGATGCCCGCAATCGCGATGGAGAGCGCCGAGGCGGAAGATGCTGAACCGATGGCGCTCATGCGCACGCTCCTTTGGCGGGTCGTCCGTCAATCAGAGCGGCGCAGCCTTAAGACCTCGTTTACGGAAAGGGTTGAAATGGCGTTTGGCATGCGCCTCAGACGGCCAGGCAGGCGTCCACCAGCGCGTCCAGCCCCAGCCCGCGGAGCGGGTCCGCCGCCGGGACGCCGAGCTCGGCTTGCGCGTCGGCCAGCGCCTTACAGGCCGAGGCCTCATCCAGTGATGCGGTATTGAGGCTCACCCCGGCGATGCGCGCCGCCGGGTTGGTCAGGCGGGCGGCGCGCAGATATTCCGCCGCGGCGTCGGTCAGGCTGGGGATGGGATAGGCCTCCAGCCCGTCGATCCGCGTCCGCCCCGCCTCATGGCAGAGGACCATCAGGTCAGGCTGCGAGCCGTGGACGAGGCCCAGCGTCACCGCCGCATAGGCCGGGTGGAACAACGAGCCCTGCCCCTCGATCACGTCCCAGTGATCCGGCGCGGCGTTCGGAGACAATTGCTCGGCATAGCCCGACAGGAAGTCCGCCACGACGGAGTCCAGCGGCACCCCCTCTCCTGCGATCAGGATGCCGGTCTGGCCGGTCGCGCGGAAGTGGGCGGCGACGCCGCGCGCTTT
>CAIUZX010000070.1 GCA_903903715.1 uncultured Caulobacterales bacterium | reverse complement strand
CCCTCATCGTCGAGTAGCTTATCCGCCGGAGGGATGGGCCCGGCGATAGACCGCCATCAGTCCTTCGGCGTCCACGGCCGTGTACTTCTGCGTGGTGGAGAGGCTCGCGTGGCCGAGCAGTTCCTGGATCGACCGAAGATCCGCCCCGGCGCCGAGAAGATGCGTCGCAAAGGCGTGGCGAAGGGCGTGGGGCGTGGCGGATGTCGGCAGGCCGAGCCGCCCCCGCAGCCGCGCCATCATGGCCTGCACCGCGCGCGGCCCCAGCGCGCCGCCCCTGACAGCGCGAAACAACGGATCCCCAGACGTCGCCGGGTACGGGCAGACGGCGAGATAGCGGTCGACGGCCTCCCCCACCACCGGCAGCACGGGCGCGATCCGCGTCTTGCCCCCCTTGCCGAGGATGCGGATCGTCTCCCCCAGCGGCGCGTCGCCTCGTGTGAGGGACAGGGCTTCTGATATCCGCAGGCCGCAGCCGTAGAGCAGGGTCAGCACCGCCTCGTCCCGCGCCCTGATCCATTCCGCCTGATCCTCATCGCCCCCCGCCTCGTCGAGCAGTTCCAGCGCCGCGGTCTCGCTGACCGGGCGCGGCAGGGACGGCTTGACCTTGGGCCCCCGCACCAGAGCCAGCTCCGCATTCTCCACGCCAAGACGGCGGTCGAGATAGCGGAAGAAGGCCCGCGTCGCCGACAGGGCGTGGCTGAGGGAGCGGGCGGACAAGGGCGCGTCCCCCGTCCGCCGAAAGGCGAGCCAGGCGCGGAAATCCGCAGCCTTCAGCTCCGCACAGCCCTGCAGGGTCAAGGTGTCGCCGCGATGGCGCTCAAGAAAGGCGATCAGGTTGGAGACCGCGGCGCCATAGGCCTCAAGGGTCCTGGGCGAGGCGCGCCGCTCATTGGCGAGAAAGCTCAGCCAGTGGATCTGGGCGATCCGGGCTTCCGTCGACAGGGACGTTACAGGTTCGGCCATCGTGCGGCGGTGCGCTCCACCACCCTGGCGAGGAAGGACACGAGTTCGGCGCCCATCTCCGGCGTGAACGTGTCGGGGGCGGCGGCGCCGAAGCCCAGCACGCCCGGACGCTCCGCACGCCACAGGCGAATGCGCACCAGCGCGCAGCTCAGGATCGGCGTATCGCCTTCGAACAGCTCCCGCGCCGCATGGCACGGCCCCACGCGGCTTTCCCGGTCGCCGCCCATCAAGAGGTCCGTCACGCCTGCGGGCAGCGACTTCCAGCCCAGGGGCGCAGGCGGGCATTCCGGCGGCGTCTCCACGGCGATCATGGCGCCCGCGAGGCCGAACTGCTCCTGCGCGGCGCGGTTGATCCGCCGGACGAGGTCGGTATTGCTGCGGGATTCCAGCAGGTTGATGATGAGATCGTGCGTCTTGGCCTGGGCGTCGAAGTTGGCCTTGGCCAGGGTCTCGATCTCCTGGCGCGCCGAAGTTTCCCGGGCGTGGGCCGCCTCCATCCGCGCCAGCGCCGCGGGCAGGAACTCCACCACATTGGCAGGGGCGTATTTGAGGCCGAGCGTCGCCAGAAGATCCTTGTCGTCGCGGAGCCGGTTTGGATGGGCCGTTAGATAATCGCGGACGTCCGTCCAGGCCTCATCCGACGCCTCGTCCGTGACGCCGTCTGCGGTCGGCGGCTCCGCTTCGCTCCATCCGCTGGTCACGTCCCCGCCTCCCGACTGATTCGGCCCAATTTACAGTCTACAGAATCGACTGACCTGTTTTAGCCCAGTCTGCAAGAAAGGCTTCGAGTCCACGATCCGTGAGCGGATGTTTCACCAGATCCTTGAACACTTGCGGCGGCAGGGTGACGCAGTCGGCGCCGTAGAGGGCGGCGGTCTTGACGTGATCCGTCGTGCGCGCCGAGGCGACCAGGATCTCCGTGTCGAACTCGTAATTGTCATAGACCGTGCGGATTTCCTGGATCAGGTCCATGCCGACCGCGCCGTGATCGTCGAGGCGTCCGACGAAGGGCGAGATGAAGGTCGCGCCGGACTTGGCGGCCAGCAGCGCCTGGTTGGCGCTGAAGCACAGGGTCACGTTGGTCATGATCCCGTTGGCGGAAAAATGCTGGACGGCCTTCAGGCCTTCAAAGGTCAGCGGCAGCTTGACGACGATGTTGGTGGCGATGGCGGCGAGCTTTTCGCCCTCCTTGATCATGGTCTCAGCGTCGGTGGCGACGGCCTCGGCGCTGACCGGTCCGTCGACAAGCCCCGCGATCTCCTTGATCACTTCCAGCATCGGGCGGCCCGACTTGGCGATCAGGGTCGGGTTGGTCGTCACCCCGTCCACGAGCCCGGTCTTGGCGAGGTCCGCGAGCACGGCGGTGTCGGTGGTGTCGAGAAAGAGCTGCATGGGTGTCTCCGGTTAGAAT
>CAIUZX010000069.1 GCA_903903715.1 uncultured Caulobacterales bacterium | reverse complement strand
TTGTGGTCGGAGATCTCGCGAAGCTGCGCCACCTGCTCGTCCACCGCCAGCGGGCCGCCGTGGAACTCGAGGAACAGGGTGGCCTTGGGCTCGAGGTCGGTCAGCTTGGAATAGGTGATGAAGCCCTCAAGCGTGGCCTCGTCGGCAAGCTCGATCCTGGCCATCGGGATGCCGGACTGAAGGGCGGTGATCACCGTGCGGACCGCGCTGTCCACGTCCGGATACTGGCAGGTCGCGGCGGCGATGGTCTCGGGGATGCCGAACAGGCGCAGCTGCACCTCGGTGATGACGCCGAGCGTCCCCTCCGCGCCGCAATAGAGGCGGGTGAGGTCATAGCCTGCCGAGGACTTCCGCGCCCGCCCGCCGGTCGTGACAATCTCCCCCGACGGCGTCACCACCGTCAGACCCAGCGTGATCTCCCGCATCGTGCCATAGCGCACGGCGTTGGTGCCGGAGGCGCGCGTCGAGACCATGCCGCCCAGGGTCGCGTCGGCGCCCGGATCGATGGGGAAGAACAGGCCCTTGTCCCGCAGATGCGCGTTGAGCTGAAGCCGGGTCACCCCCGCCTCCACCCGGCAGTCGAGATCCTCCTCGTTCACCGACAGGATCTTGGCCATGCGCGACAGATCCAGGGTCAGGCCGCCATAGGGGGCGCTGACGTGCCCCTCCAGCGAGGTGCCGACGCCGAAGGGGATGATCGGCAGACCGTGGGCGGCGCAGGCCTTCACCGCGAGCGCAACCTCCGCCGTCGACAGGGGAAAGGCGACGAGATCGGGGCTCGCCAGATCGCGCAGGCCCTCGCCCCGGCCGTGCTGTTCGCGGATATGGGCGTTCTTCGTGATCCGCTCGCCGAACGCTGAGATGAGCTGCCCCAGCACGCCGGCGGCGGCGTCCGCCCGGTCGCTGGCGGCGCGGTAGAGAGGAACGGCTGACGATGGCGACATGAGCGGCCTCCGGACGCCGGCCGCGCCCTTTCGACTCTGTCCTAGACTATCCACCCGACGCCTGCGGCCGGCAAGCCGGACGCGACAGGGCGAGGATCAGTCCTTGGCGCGCTCGAGATAGGAGCCGTCTTCGGTCAGGACCACGATGCGGGTGCCCGTGGTGATGTAGGGCGGCACGGCGGTGCGCACGCCGTTGCTCAGCATCGCGGGCTTGTAGGAGGAAGACGCCGTCTGGTTCTTCACCGCCGGCTCGGTGTCCACGACTTCCAAAATGGCGGTGCGCGGGAGGTCGATGGCGATCGGCACGTCGTTATGCGTCGACAGCATCACCGTCATGTTTTCCTGCAGGTACGGCGCGGCGTCCCCAATCACTTCCGGCGTGGCCACGAGCTGCTCGAAGCTTTCCGGGTTCATGAAGTGGAAGCCTTCGGCGTCCTGATAGAGGAAGGTGTGCTCCCGGTCATCCACGATCGCCCGTTCCACCTGCTCGGTCGTGCGGTAGCGTTCGGAGATCTTCACCCCGTCCGAGATGCGGCGCATGTTGAGCTGGGTCACCGGCGTGCCCTTGCCCGGATGGATGTTTTCCGCGTTCAACACGACATAGAGCTTGCCGGCGATATCGACGACATTGCCCTTGCGCAGCGAGCTGGCGATGACCTTCAAAGGAGCGTTCCGTCTATCAGGAGGTTCTAGGCGTTGCGCGCTCGTATAGCGATCCGCGCAAAGATCGCTAGGAAAAACTTGTGCGGGGCGCGTAGGGCGTCCCTCCGACCAAGGACGACTGCGACCGTGACTGACCGCGCCACCCCCTCCGCCGCAACCGCCCCCTGGTGGGCGCAACACCGCCATGCCGACCGTCGCCCCTTCCTCATGACGCGGAACAGGGTCCGCGCCGCCGTGCGCCGGTCCTTCGAGGATCAGGGCTTCATCGAGGTGGAGACGGCGCACTTGCAGTCCTCTCCCGGCAACGAGGCGCACCTGCACGCGTTCGCGACCGAGATCCTCGACGTGGGCGGCGGCGCACGGCCGCTCTACCTCCACACCTCGCCCGAATTCGCCTGCAAGTCGCTGCTGGCGGCGGGGGAGACGAAGATCTTCAGCCTCTCCAAGGTGTTCCGCAACCGCGAGCGCGGCCCCCTGCACCACCCCGAGTTCACGATGCTGGAGTGGTATCGCGCGGGCGGAACGGTGCAGGACCTGATGGCCGACTGCGCGCATCTGTTGGCGCTGGCGGCCGAGACGGCGGGGACGACGCGCATTAACTGGCGGGGCGTCAGCCTTGACCCCTCCGCCGAGCCGGAACGCCTCGGCGTCATCGAGGCCTTCGAGCGTTATGCCGGACTGGACCTCGCCGCGACGCTGGGCCCAGATGGCGAGACGGACCGGGATCACCTCGCCCGTCAGGTCAGGGCCAAGGGCGGCCGCGTGTCCGACGACGACACCTGGGCGGACCTCTTCTCCAAGGTGCTGGCCACCGAGATCGAGCCGAAGCTGGGCCAGGGCCGGGCGACGTTTCTCTGCGACTACCCCGCTGCGGAGGCCGCGCTCGCCCGCCGCAAGCCCGGCGACGCCCGCCTTTCCGAACGGTTCGAGCTCTACGCCTGCGGGGTCGAGCTCGCCAACGCCTTCGGCGAGCTGACCGATCCGGAGGAACAGCGCCGCCGCTTTATCGCCGAGATGGACGAAAAGGACCGCGTCTATGGCGAGCGCTATCCCATCGACGAGGACTTCCTGGCGGCCCTCGCGCACATGCCGCCGGCGGCGGGGGCGGCGCTGGGCTTCGACCGGCTGGTGATGCTGGCCGCGGGGGCGCTGCGCATCGAGGACGTCCTGTGGACCCCGGTCCCATAGGAATAAGGCCGCCATTGCGCCGAGGCCCCTCGCCGCATACCCTTTCGGCCTGACTCGTTTTCCACGGAGCTGCGCTCTCATATGTCGAGCCCGACGACGACCGCCAATTCCGGTCAGGTGGAATACTGGAACACGAGCGTTGGCCAGATCTGGGCCGAGCATCAGGCCCTTCTCGACCGCAAGATCAAGCCGCTGGGCGAGATCGCCATGAAGGCCCTTCGGCTGCAGCGCGGAACCCGCGGGCTCGATATCGGCTGCGGCTGCGGCCAGACGACCCTGGATCTGTCCGAATGGACCGGACCGACCGGCCTCGTGACCGGCGTCGACATCTCCCGTCCCATGCTGGAGATCGCCCGCAATCGGCCGCGCCCCTCGGTGGCGGGCGCGGTGAAATTCGTCGAGGCCGACGCACAGACCGCGGACCTGACCTTCGGCGGCGAGCCCTACGATTTCGTCTTCTCCCGCTTCGGTGTCATGTTCTTCGAAAACCCGGACGCCGCCTTCGCGAATATCAGGAAAGCTTTGAAGCCGAAGGCGCGGCTCAGCTTCGTCTGCTGGCGCTCGCCGGAGGAGAACCCCTGGATGACGGAGCCGGCGAAAGTCGTCGCCCATCTCGTTCCGCCGCCGGCCCAGCCTCAGGCGCAGGACCCCCTGGCGCCCGGCCCGTTTGCTTTTGCCGAGGCCAGCCGGATCACCGGGATCCTGTCACGGGCGAAGTTCATCAATATCGACGTGCGTCCCCTGAACATGCAGATCGGCGCAGGCGGTCTCGATGACCAGCTGATCCTCAGCCTGCAGATCGGTCCGCTGGGCGCCATCGCCCGCGCGCATCCGGAGCTGGTGGCGGAGATGAAGGGCCCGGTGCGCGATTACATCCGTCCCTTCGTGATCGATGGAAAGGTGAAGATGCCCGCGGCCTGCTGGGTCGCGACGGCCAACGCCACATGACCACACCGGGCCGCATCGTCCGCATCGGCGGCGCGGGCGGGTTCTTGGGCGACAGCTCGCTCGCCGCCCCGCAACTGATCCGCGGCGGCGACCTCGACTACATGATCCTCGACTATCTGGCCGAGGCGACCCTGTCGGCGCTGGGCCAGCTTCGCGCCGCGCGGCCCGATCAGGGCTACGCCCGCGACTTCACCGACTGGGTGTGGAAGGACAATCTCGCCGACCTCAAGGCCAAAGGCGTGAAGATCGTCACCAATGCGGGCGGGCTGAACCCCAGGGCCTGCCGCGCGCGGATGGAGGAACTCGCCGCCGAGGCGGGGCTTTCCTTCAAGATCGCCGTCGTGGAGGGGGACGATCTGACCGACAGGCTGGCGGCGCTGTCCACAACGGGCGTTTCGGAGATGTACGCGGGCCACCCCTTCCCCGACCCCAAGACCGTCTTCAGCATCAACGCCTATCTCGGCGGCGCGCCCATCGCGGCGGCGCTGGCGGCGGGGGCGGACATGGTCATCACCGGCCGTGTGGTGGATTCCGCCCTGACCCTTGGCCCCTTGATGCATGAGTTCGGCTGGACCTATGCCGATCACGACCAGCTCGCCGCAGGATCGCTGGCCGGGCACGTGATCGAGTGCGGGGCGCAGGCGACCGGCGGGCTCTTCACCGACTGGCGGGACGTGCCGGACTGGGCGCACATCGGCTATCCCATCGTGGCGTGCGAGGCGTCCGGCGATTTTGTGGTGACCAAGCCGCCTGGCACGGGCGGCCTCGTCTCCCCCGCCGCCGTGGCCGAGCAGATCCTCTATGAGGTCGGCGATCCGCAAGGCTACGCCCTGCCCGACGTGGTCTGCGACTTTACGCAGGTGAAGGTGGCGCAGGACGGCCCTGACCGGGTGCGGGTGACGGGGGCGAAGGGCTATCCGGCGTCGGGATCCTACAAGGTCTGCCTGACCCACGGCGACGGCGCGCGCTTCATCGGCGCCATGCCCGTGGTGGGCCGGGAAGCCGCCGCGAAGGCGAAGCGGCAGGCAGAGGCGTTGATCGAACGGGCGGGCGACATGCTGCGGGAGCGCAACCTGCCCCCCTTGCGCGCCTCCCGCATCGAGGTGCTGGGCGCCGAGGCGACCTATGGCGCCAACGCCAACCCTGCGGCCCTGGCGGTGCGCGAAGTCGTCTGCCGCATCGGCGCGGAGCATGACGATCCCGAAGCCCTCCAGCTTCTGATGCGGGAGTTCCACTCCCCCACCACCTCGATGAGCGTCGGCTCCACCGGCTGGTTCGGCGGCGCGCCGACCATCACCCCCGTGGCGCGGGTGTTCTCGTTCCTTCTGCCGGCCGCCGATATCCCGGCGACGGTGTCCATCGGCGACAAGACGCTGACGGTCGAGGGACCACGGCCCTCCCCGCCCGTGACGGTCATCGCCCCGCCGGCGCCGGAGGATCCTCTGGACGCGGCGGAGATGACGAGGGTTCCGCTCGTCCGCCTCGCCTGGGCGCGGTCGGGGGACAAGGGCGACGCCTTCAACATCGGCGTGATCGCGAGGCGCCCCGATCTGACGCCCTGGATCCGCAAGGCGCTGACGCCTAAGGCCGTGCAAGCCTTCTTCGCCCACGAGTTCGAAGGCGCGGTGGCGCCGCAAGTGCTGCGCCATGAGCTGCCGGGCCTTGGCGCGATCAACCTCCATCTGATCCAGTCCCTGGGCGGGGGGCAGTTCTCCAGCCTTCGCCTCGACGCGCTGGCCAAGGGCAAGGCCCAGCAACTGCTGGACATGGAGATCCCCGTCCCCGCGGCGCTGGCCGCCACGCTCTGACGCCTGCTGGACGGCGCGCGCCATCTTATGGCAGGGTGCGTGACAATATCAGAGGGTGAGACGCGTCATGGCCAGCAGCGACGACAAGACCAATCCGCCGAAGTTTGACCGCCGGTCGCTGCTGATCGGCGGCGGCGTCGGCGCGGCGGGCGTTGCGGGCCTTGGCCTCGCCGCCGGGGTTGTGCGCGACGCAGCGGCGCCCTTCCTGACGCCTGCGCCAGTGGCCAGGGGCGCGGCCCCGGAGATCGCCCTCTCCTACGCCCACAGCCGCCCGGCGCAGAGCACGCTGCCGAAAGCGCCGAAGGCGGCGCCGAACGTCGTGGTGATCATCCTCGACGACGTGGGCTTTGCAGACCTTGGCTGCTATGGCGGCGAGATCGAGACGCCGCGGATCGACGCCCTCGCCGCCCACGGCCTGCGCTATGCGAACTTTCGCACCACGGCCATGTGCAGCTGCACCCGCGCGGCGCTGCTAACGGGGCTCAACCACCACTCGGCGGGGATGGGCTGGCTGGCCGACATCGACAGCGGCTTTCCCGGCTATCGCGGCGATCTGACCCTGGAGGCGGCGACGCTGGCCGAGACGTTGCAGGGCGAGGGCTGGTCGACCTTCCTCGTCGGCAAGTGGCACGTGAACAACTCGGCCCACAACGGCCCCGCCGGGCCCTTCCACAACTGGCCGACCAGCCGGGGCTTCGAGCGCGCCTACTGGTATCAGGGCCACTCCACCGACTACTTCAAGCCGGGCGCCCTGTTCGACGGGGTGACGCCCATCGAGGCGCCGCAGGATCCCGACTACTACGTCACCGACGACCTGACCGATCAGGCGATCCGGTTTGTGCGCACCCAGCGCTCCACCTCTCCCGAAAAGCCGTTCTTCCTGCAGCTCGCCTTCTCCGGCGCCCACTCGCCCCTGCAGTCCCGCCCCGCCGACCGCGACCACTACAAAGGCCGCTTCGACAAGGGCTGGGACGCCGTTAGGGCCGAGCGGCTGGCGCGGCAGAAGGCGGCGGGCGTCGTTCCCCAGAACGCGGAGCTGCCGCCGCTTTCCTTCGGCGCGCAGGCCTGGAACACGCTCAGCCCTCGCCAGCAGCGGCTCTACGCCCGCTATATGGAGGTCTATGCCGGGGTGATCACGGCGCTCGACCGCAATATCGGGCGCCTGACGGATGAGCTTGCGGCGCTGGGCCAGCTCGACAACACCCTGATCCTGATCTTCTCCGATAAT
>CAIUZX010000068.1 GCA_903903715.1 uncultured Caulobacterales bacterium | reverse complement strand
CTGGGCCCGTTTTCGCAGTGCCGGGATGTCAAATTGACCGGCGGGAGCGTGGGCGATGAGGGCGTGTGGCATGCCTTGCTCACGGATGATCCGGGTCAGGCTGCGGGTGTCGAGGCCTGAAAGACCGACCACGCCGCGCTTGGCCATCCAGTCCGCAAGCGATCCATGATGGCGCCAGTTGGCGGGTGCGGTCGGCGCGTCACGGAAGACTGCGCCCCTCGCGGCGGTCTTAGCGCCGTCGCCAAACTGCTCGGTATCTTCCAGATTGACGCCGACATTGCCAACGTGCGGGAAGGTAAAGTTGATGATCTGACCCATATAAGAGGGATCGGTTAGGATCTCCTGATACCCCGTCATCGCGGTATTGAAACATAACTCGCCAACCGCCGAACCGACAGCCCCAACGCCAATGCCGGGAAACACCTTTCCGTCCGCCAGGACCAGGACGCCGGTGCAGCCGGTGGGCAGAGTGTGGCTCATGACGGATCTCCTCAAAGCCCGGTGAGTCGGAACGGGGGGTGTGGAATTTTTGCGGCTGACCATCGCGACGCGACGTGCAGCAAAACGGCGGGCGAGGCTTCACGTCCTCGTCCGCCGCTTCGAGTGGCGGGGGTACGCTGGCTCAGCTCATGGGTCAAGCCATGGTCTGAGTTTAGGCCTAAAGTCCCGCCAAAGCGTCGCGAACAGCCTGAAGACCGGCCTCAGCGGAGGCGCCATCCGGCGCGCCGCCCTGGGCGAATTCCGGCTTGCCGCCGCCGCCTTGACCGCCCATCGCGATGACCGCGACTTTGACGAGATCTGCAGCGCTGACGGCGATCGAACCCGGCGCCGTGTTGGCGACGGCGATGGCCGCCTTACCCTCGTCTGTGACGCCCACCACGGCGATGACGCCGTCGGCGATCGTCTTGCGAAGGTCTTCGACGACAGGGCGAAGCCCCTTTCCATCGATGCCCGGCAGAATCCTGGCAATCAAAATCACGCCGTTTATCGTCTCCGGAGCGGCAACCGCCCCTCCTCCGCCCAGCGCCAGTTTGCGCTTGGTGTCGTCGAGGTCCTTTTCCAACCGCTTGCGATCCTGGATCAACTGTTCGACCCGGGTTGGCAAATCAGCGATTGGAACCTTGAACTGTTCAGCAAGGGTGCGGGCGACGTTAATCTGATCGATCATGAACCGTCGCGCCGCCTCCCCCGTCAGGGCTTCGATCCGCCGGATGCCGGCGGCCACGCCTTGTTCCGAGACGATGCGGAAAAGGGCGATGTCGCCGGTCCGACCCACGTGCGTGCCGCCACAGAGTTCGACAGAGTAGGCGCCCGTCGATTCAAGGGCGTTTCCAAGCGCCAGCACGCGGACGGTGTCGCCATATTTTTCGCCGAACAGGGCCACGGCGCCCGCTGAGATCGCCTCATCAGGGGTCATCACCTCGGTCATGGTGATAGCGTTTTGGCGGATCACCGCGTTCACTTCATCCTCGACACGGGTCAACTCGTCGGCAGACATGGGGGCGCCATGGCTGAAGTCGAAGCGCATCCGGTCTCCATCGACCATCTGCCCCTTCTGAGACACGTGATCTCCCAGGACGCGTTTCAAGGCGGCGTGGACGAGGTGGGCCGCGGAATGGTTCGCCCGCGTCCGCTGGCGCCGATCGGCGTCGATCTTGAGTTCGACTTTGCTCTCGAGGGCGAGACGGCCATCGTCGAGTTTCAGTCGGTGGACATGGAGGTCCGAAGCCTGTTTTGCGACATTAAGGACCTGCGCCGCTCCGCCGTCCCAAGAGACGGTTCCCGCGTCGGCAGCCTGCCCGCCGCTTTCCGCATAGAACGGGGTGACGTCGAACAGAACGTCAACGGTCTCTCCGGCCGCGGCGTCATTCCTCGGTTGCCCGTCCTGAAAGATCGCCAGGACCCGGCCCTGGGCGCGTTCGGCGTCATAACTGACGAAATCCGTCGGACCGAACTTATCGCGCTGGGAAAACCAGACGGCGGCGCCCGCCTTGTCGCCTGATCCCTGCCAGTTCTCTCGAGCCTGAGCTCTCTGGCGGGCCATGGCCGTTTCGTAGCCGTCGAGATTGACGTTGAGCCCCCGTGCCCGAAGTGCGTCCTGTGTCAGATCGAGGGGAAAGCCATAGGTATCATAGAGTTTGAAGGCCACTTCACCTTCCAGCATGTCCCCCGGCTGCAGACTGGATGTAGCTTCGTCAAGTATCGCCAGGCCACGCCCCAAAGTGCGACGGAACCGTTCCTCCTCCTGTCGAAGCGTTTCGGTCAACAGGGCTTCGGCGCGGACAAGCTCAGGATAGGCTTCACCCATCTGATCAATGAGGGCCGGCGCCAGACGCCACATCAGAGGTTCGGCGGCGCCCAGGAGATGGGCGTGACGCATCGCCCGCCGCATGATCCTTCGCAGCACATAGCCGCGCCCTTCATTCGAGGGCGTAACGCCGTCGGCGACGAGAAACGCCGACGCGCGGAGGTGGTCGGCGATGACACGGTGTGACGGCAGGGCGTCGCCTTCCGCCGGCGCGCCCGTCAGAGCGGACGATGCGGCGATAAGGGCGCGAAAGAGATCAACGTCGTAGTTGTTGTGTACGCCCTGGAGAACGGCGGCGATCCGCTCGAGGCCCATGCCCGTATCGATCGAAGGCTTCGGCAGGCTGACCCGCTCATCCGGTGTGATCTGTTCGTATTGCATGAACACGAGGTTCCAGATCTCGATGAACCGGTCGCCG
>CAIUZX010000067.1 GCA_903903715.1 uncultured Caulobacterales bacterium | reverse complement strand
CGCGCGGACAACGCCGACCATCGGTTGACCCCTCTTGGCAGCACATTTGGCGTGGTCGGCCCAGAGCGCGCCGCGACCCACCAGGCCAAGGCTACTGCTCTTGCCGACGCCCGCCAGATGGCGAAGGCTCTGACACTGACCCCGAAGCAGGCCGCGGACTGCGGCCTGGCCGTCAACTTCGATGGCCAACGGCGGGATTTGACGCAGCTCCTCGCCTATCCGGATGTGACGGTTGAAAAACTTGCGGACGTCTGGCCGCAGATTCAAACGTGGTCAAATGACACGCGGACACAGATCGAGATCGACGCCCTCTATGCGGGTTATCTTGACCGACAGGCTGCCGACGTCGCCGCCTTCCGGCGGGACGAAAGCCTGGAAATTGATCCAAGCCTGGACTACACCCGCGTTGGGGGCCTTAGCCGGGAGGCGCAGGAGAAGCTTGCCGCCGTTCGACCCAAAACGCTCGGGCAGGCTGGACGCATCGAGGGTGTCACGCCGGGCGCCCTGACGGCGTTGCTGGCTCATGTGCGACGCGGTCCTTCTCATGCCGCATAAGGCCTTTGGTCGCGACGAGTTTGTTGAGGCGACCGGCGCAAGTGCTGACATCATGGACCGAATGGATGCCTTTCTGACCATTCTGACGGACTGGAACGCCCGGATGAATTTGGTAGGCCCATCAGCCTTAGCCGAGTTTTGGGGCCGACACGCCTATGACTCGGCACAGCTTCTGAAGCTGGCGCCAGACGCGAGAATCTGGGCCGACCTCGGCGCAGGCGCAGGGTTTCCAGGCATTGTACTCGCTGTCTTTCTGAAAGACCGGGAAGGCGCCAAGGTCCATCTGATTGAAAGTATGGCCAAGCGTTGTGCGTTCCTGCGGTCTGTGTCGATGGATCTCAGTCTGCCCACACTGATTCACAACAGTCGGGCCGAATCGCTGCACTTATCCCCAGTGGACGTGGTCACTGCACGGGCCCTGGCCCCCATGCCGCGTCTTTTGGAGTATGCTCAACCTCTGCTTCGAGGTTCAGCCGTCGGATTGTTCCTCAAGGGACGAGACGTCGAGAGGGAACTGGAAGAGGCTAGGAAATCATGGCGCTTTGAAGTTTCGTTATCGCCCAGTGCGAGCGATCCGGAGGGGCGCATCGTGAGTTTGAAAAGGCTGTCCCGTGTCACAACCCGTTCATCAGACTGACAAGCGACCGCGCGTCCTGGCCGTAGCCAACCAAAAGGGGGGCGTGGGAAAGACCACGACCGCGATCAATCTCGGCACTGCTCTCGCAGCTGTGGGCGAGCGGGTACTGATTATAGACATTGACCCGCAAGGCAACGCGTCGACGGGCCTCGGCGTCAGGCGAGAGCACCGTCAGAAGACGATTTACGATATCCTGGTCGGTGGAGGTTCCATTGCCGACTGCGTCATTCCGACGGCTGTGCCGGGCCTGGACCTGACGCCTTCGGATGCGGATCTGTCCGGCGCTGAAATCGAAATCGGGGCTACGGCCCGTCGCTCCTACCGCCTGAGGGATGCGATCGACGCGCTCGGGGATGGTGGGCCGACTTATGACTACATCCTTATTGATTGTCCGCCATCGCTGAACCTCTTGACGGTGAACGCCATGACGGCTGCGCACGCCGTGTTGGTGCCGTTGCAGTGTGAGTTCTTCGCGCTCGAAGGCTTGACGCAGTTGATGCGGACCGTGGACCTGGTGCGGGGCAGTCTGAACCCGGAGTTGGAAATCCAGGGCGTCGTTCTGACCATGTATGACCGGCGCAACAGTTTGTCAGAACAAGTCGCCGCCGATGTCCGCAGTCACTTCGGTGATAAGGTCTACAAGGCGGTCATCCCGAGAAATGTTCGCGTCTCCGAGGCGCCGTCATTTGGAAAGCCGGTCTTGATCTACGACCTGAAGTGCGCGGGTAGCCAGGCTTACTTACGACTGGCGAGAGAACTGGTGGGGCGAGAGCGCGCGCGCCGCGCTGCGGCCTGAGAGGATAGACGATGGTCGAACCACAATCAGGGCGAAGAGGTTTGGGTCGAGGTTTGTCCGCCCTTCTGGGCGAGGCCGATCCCCCGTCGACAGGCGCCGCTGCCGCCGCTTTACCACCGGTTGCGACCAATGAAATCTCTATTGAGCTTTTGCGGCGAAATCCAGATCAGCCCCGCCGCGTCTTCGACGAGGCCGAGCTTGATGATCTGTCGCGGTCCATAGCTGAAAAGGGCGTTCTGCAGCCTATTCTCGTTCGACCGGCCCCAGGGGCGCCGGGCGAATTTCAGATCGTCGCCGGTGAACGCCGGTGGCGGGCGGCTCAGCGGGCGGGTCTACATTCCGTTCCGGTCGTCGTTCGAGAGTTCAACGATCTCGAAGTGCTGGAAATCGGCATCATCGAAAACGTCCAGCGCAGCGACCTCAATCCGTTGGAAGAAGCGGCAGGATACAAGGCGCTGATTGAAAGGTTCGGCAGAACGCAGGAGGCGGTCGCCGCGTCGGTCGGAAAGAGCCGAAGCCACATCGCAAATATGCTGAGGCTTTTGAATCTCCCGGAAAGCGTCCGGAATTACCTTTCTGAAGGAAGGCTGACGGCAGGGCATGCACGCGCCGTCGCCAACGCGCCGAACCCCGAATCCCTGGCCGAGATGATTGTTCAGCGCGGTCTGTCCGTCCGGCAGGCGGAAGAGCT
>CAIUZX010000066.1 GCA_903903715.1 uncultured Caulobacterales bacterium | reverse complement strand
CTCGTTCCCGCATGAGCTGTCCGGCTATCGCCACGTGTCGGACGCGGTGGCCCGGGGCCTGTTCGAGAGCGCCTGGGGCGTGACCCTGGACAACGAGCCCGGCCTTCGCATCCCCAACATGCTGGACGCCGCCGTCGCGGGGTCGTTCAAGGGGCTCTATATCCAGGGGGAGGACATCCTCCAGTCCGACCCCAACACCCGCCATGTGGCGGCGGGGCTGGCGGCGATGGAGTGCGTGGTGGTCCAGGACCTCTTCCTCAACGAGACCGCCAACTACGCCCACGTCTTCCTGCCCGGCTCCACCTTCCTCGAGAAGGACGGCACCTTCACGAACGCCGAGCGGCGGATCCAGCGGGTGCGCAAGGTGATGAGCCCGAAGAACGGCCTCGCCGACTGGGAGATCACGCAGGCGCTCTCCAATGCTTTGGGCTTTGCGATGGCCTATGAGCATCCGTCGCAGATCATGGATGAGATCGCCCGCCTGACCCCGTCGTTTACGGGGGTCAGCTATGAGCGGCTCGACGAACTCGGCTCCGTCCAGTGGCCCTGCAACGACGCGGCGCCGGAAGGCACGCCGGTCATGCATATCGAGCGGTTTGTCCGCGGCGAGGGCCGGTTCATCATCACGGAATATGTGCCGACCGACGAGAAAGTGGGGCCGCGCTTCCCGCTCCTGCTCACGACAGGCCGTATTCTCAGCCAGTACAATGTCGGCGCGCAGACCCGGCGGACCGAGAACTCCCAATGGCACGAGGAAGACGTGCTGGAGATCCACCCCCACGACGCCGAAGAGCGCGGCGTGCGCGACGGGGACTGGGTGAAGCTCGCCAGCCGGGCGGGCGAGACGGCCCTGCGCGCCAAGCTCACCGACCGCGTGGCGCCGGGCGTCGTCTACACCACCTTCCACCACCCGGACACGCAGGCCAATGTGGTGACCACGGACTATTCGGACTGGGCGACCAACTGCCCCGAGTACAAGGTCACCGCCGTGCAGGTGTCCCGCGGCAACGGCCCGGGCGACTGGCAGGTCAGCTACGCCGATCAGGCGCGCAGGGCCCGACGGATCGAGGCGGCGGAATGAGCGGCGCGGGCGGGAGCGACCTCGTCTACATGGCCAACCAGATCGCCCGCTTCTTCGAGTCGCAGGGCGACGCGGCGGTGGCTGCGAAGGGCGTCGCGGACCACATCAGGACCTTCTGGTCTCCGGATATGCGCAAGGCCCTGAAGGCCCGCATCGCCGCGGGAGAGGCCAAGGATCTGTCGCCCCTTGCGAAAGACGCCGTCACCTCTCTTTAATTCCTGGCCTTAGCCCCCCGCCTCGACGAAAAAGGTCGTTTCCGAGGGGAAAGGACTTCTCGGATTGTTCAGGCAAGCGGCCTATATAGGGCGACAGGCTCTGCCTTCGTCTATGTCCCCTAGAGGCGCCCCATGAACGTCTCCGCCCCGCCGCCCCCCTCCGCCCTCGAGGCGAGCGAGCTTGTCCGGCTCAATCTGAAGCGCGCGGACCTTTACCGTCAGTCGGCCTATATCGACGGACGCTGGGTGACGGGCGAGACGACCATTTCCGTGCTCAATCCCGCGACGGGGCGGGAGCTGGGCGTCGCCCCGGCGCTGGGTCGGGCGGAGACGCTGACCGCCGTCGCGGCGGCTGAACGGGCCCTCCCTGCCTGGCGCGCCCTGACCGCCAAGGCGCGTGGACAGATCCTGCGCAAGTGGTTCGAGCTGATGATGACCCATCAGGAAGACCTCGCCCGCCTCTTGACCGCTGAACAGGGTAAGCCGCTGGCCGAGGCGCGGGGCGAGATCGCCTACGCCGCCAGCTTCCTCGAATGGTTCGCCGAGGAGGGCCGCCGGGCATACGGCGAGATCATTCCGCCGCACCAGACCGACCGCCGCCTGCACGTGATCCGCCAGCCCGTCGGCGTCGTCGCGGCCATCACGCCCTGGAACTTCCCGTCGGCCATGATCACGCGGAAAGTGGCCCCGGCCCTCGCAGCAGGCTGCACGGTCGTGCTGAAGCCCGCCGACCTGACGCCCTTCTCCGCCCTCGCGCTGGCCGTGCTGGCGCAGGAGGCGGGCGTGCCGCCGGGGGTGTTCAACATTGTCACCGGCCCGCCCAAGGAGATCGGCGAGGTCCTCACCGAAGACCCCCGCATCGCCAAGTTCACCTTCACCGGCTCCACTGCCGTGGGCAAGATGCTGGCGGCCCGCTGCATGGGCACCGTCAAGCGCGTGTCGCTGGAGCTGGGCGGCAATGCGCCCTTCATCGTGTTCGAGGACGCCGACATCGACGCCGCGGTCGAAGGCGCGCTGATCTCAAAGTTCCGCAATTCCGGACAGACCTGCGTTTGCGCGAACCGTTTTGTCGTGCATCGCCGGGTCCAAGACGCCTTCGCGCACAAACTAGCGGAGCGCGCGGCGGCGCTGGTGGTGGGGGACGGCCTGACCGGCCCGACCGATCAGGGCCCGCTGATCAACACCGCCGCGGTGGCCAAGGTTGCGCGCCATGTCCAGGCGCTGCTGGAGGATGGGGCGAAACTTCTGACCGGCGGACTGCCACACGATCTCGGCGGCACCTACTATCAGCCCACCGTGATGACGGGCCTGAAGGCTGACAACCTGCTCAACCGCGAGGAAACCTTCGGGCCGCTGGCCGGCCTGATCGCCTTCGAGGACCTGAGCGACGCCGTCCGCATCGCCAACGACACCCGCTCCG
>CAIUZX010000065.1 GCA_903903715.1 uncultured Caulobacterales bacterium | reverse complement strand
GGCAGGCAGTTCTCCGCCCGCTCGACCCGACAGTCGAACAGCACCGGACGGTCCGCCTTCAGCATCTCGGCTATGGCGCCGTCAAGCTCTGATGGCTTGTCGCAGCGGATCCCGACGCCGCCATAGGCTTCGGCCAGCTTCACAAAGTCCGGCAACGCCGCAGAATAGGAGTGGGCGTAGCGCTCGCCGTGCAGCAGCTCCTGCCACTGGCGGACCATGCCCATCCACTCGTTATTGAGGATGAACACCTTCACCGGCAGGCCGTACTGGATCGCCGTGGACATCTCCTGGATGTTCATCTGGATCGAGGCGTCCCCCGCGATGTCGATCACGAGGGCGTCGGGGTGGGCGAGCTGCGCGCCGATGGCGGCGGGCAGGCCATAGCCCATGGTGCCGAGCCCCCCAGACGTCAGCCAGCGGTTGGGATGCTCAAAGCCCATGAACTGGGCCGCCCACATCTGATGCTGGCCCACCTCCGTGGTGATGATCGGGTTCTGATCCTTCACCGCCGCCCACAGGCGCTCGATGGCGAACTGCGGCTTGATCAGGGTGTCGGAGCCCGCATAGGCGAAGCACTTGCGCGAACGCCAGCCGTCGATCTGGCGCCACCAGGGATCAAGCCTCGCCCGCGCCTCGCCATAGCCCGCCTGACGCCAGGCGGCGACCAAGGCCTGCAGAACCTCGCCTGCATCCCCGACAATGCCGATATCGGCGCGGACGATCTTGCCGATGGAGGACGGGTCGATGTCGATGTGGATCTTCTTCGAGCGCGGAGAGAAGGCGTCGAGGCGCCCTGTCACCCGGTCGTCGAAGCGCGCGCCAACGCAGACCATCACGTCGCAGTCGTGCATCGCGTTGTTGGCTTCATAGGATCCATGCATGCCCAGCATGCCCAGCCACTGCGGATCGCTGGCCGGAAAGGCGCCCAGACCCATCAGGGTCGAGGTCACGGGCGCGCCGGTCATCTTGGCGAAGTCGCGCAAGGCCTTCGAGGCCTCGGGTCCCGCATTGATCACGCCGCCGCCGGTATAGAGGATCGGCCGCCGCGCGCCTGCGATCATGGCCGCGGCGTCGGTGATCTTGCGCGGATCGCCCGTCGTCTGCGGCGCATAGTGGTGGGAATAGCCCTTGGCCTTCGGTCCGACATAGCGGCCGGTGGCGAACTGCACGTCCTTGGGGATGTCCACCAGCACAGGACCGGGGCGGCCGGACGTGGCGATCTGGAAGGCCTCGTGGATGGTCTCGGCCAGCTTGTTCACGTCCTTCACCAGCACATTGTGCTTGGTGCAGGAGCGGGTGATGCCGACCGTGTCGCACTCCTGGAACGCGTCGGTGCCGATCAGGTGCGTCGGCGCCTGCCCCGTCAGCACGACCATGGGGATGGAATCCATCAGCGCATCGACAATGCCGGTGACCGTGTTGGTCGCGCCGGGCCCCGAGGTCACCAGCACGACGCCGGGCTTGCCGGTCGAGCGGGCGTAGCCCTCCGCCGCATGCGCCGCACCCTGCTCATGCCGGACGAGGATATGATGCAGCCGCTCGCCGTGCTGCTCGGTGTCCTGATGCAGGGCGTCATAGATGGGCAGAACCGCCCCGCCGGGATAGCCGAACAGGGTCGTCACACCCTGATCCAGAAGCGCGCGCACGACGATCTCGGCGCCCGACATGAGGTCGGTCGCCGCGTGGGCGGCGGGATCGGGGTTCTGGGTGGCGAGTGTGGGACGGGGGCTCATTTGGATGGCTTTCAGGAGGGACGTCGAGGGTTGAGATTTTGGCCAAGAAAAAAGGCCCTCGGGGGGCCTTGGCGCATGTGACCGTAGCTGAAGCGAACCTTATGTTCGCCCGCCTACGGTCACCCGAATTACAACTAGCGCTGCGCGCACGGCCATTGCTCCAACAAGCTGACTTTCTTCCTCTCACAGGCAAATTTCACCGTCAAGGCGGAATTGGAGAAACGAAGTTGCGGCGGCAGGGATTTTCGGCGCGACACATCCACTTTATCCCGGCGAACGGATCGCGGGCCCACCCTCTGCGGGAATCTCCAACCGGCAGATGACGAATCCGAGAGGACGACCAAAGCTCCAGTCTGTAACATGTCATGAAATATCGGTTGGAGACCTGCGTGAAACACACACTGTCCATCCCCCTGTGCGGCCTCCTGCTGGCCCTGTTCGCCGCGATCGCCGGCGTCGCTCACGGCGCCAGTTTCGACTGTCAGCGCGCCGGGACCCGGGTCGAACACTTGATCTGCGACAGCGTTGACCTCGATTCGCTGGACGCCCAACTTCAGGGTGCCTATCTCGGCGCCCTCGACCGGTCCCTTCGCCCCGAACATGTGAAGGCGCAGCAGATCGCATGGCTGAAATCTCGGGAGGCGTGCGCCGACCCCAAGTGCCTGATCACCCTGTACCAGCGACGGATCGAGTCCCTGGGCGCCCAGTCCGACGAGCCTCCAGCCTGCCAGGAGCAGAACACCATCGGCATGAACAGCTGCATGGCGGAATATAGCCGGCGGGCGCAGAGCGAACTGGATCGCTACCTCGCCGCCGCGCGCAAGCGTCTGGGCGCAGAGATAAAGGGTGATGCTGACGCTCAGGCGACTCGCGACGCGCTGGCGGGGCTGAACGCCTCGCAGACCGCCTGGCAGGCCTATCAAAAAGCGGAATGCGACGCGGTCTATAACTGGTGGCGCGGGGGGACCATCCGCGGCGTCATGTACGAAAGCTGCGTTCAGGGGCTGACCAAGTCACGCACCCAGTGGATCTGGTCCACCTGGCTATCCTTTGAAGACAGCACGCCGCCGCTGATGCCGAAGCCCCGACCTACCGAGGGACCGGCGACCTGACGCGAAGGTCAGCGCGGCCCGCCCAGCTGGTCCACATCGCGCACGGCGCCGCGCGCTGCGCTCGTCGTCATGGCCGCATAGGCGCGCAAGGCGGGGGACACCTTGCGAGGCCGCGCCTCCGCCGGGGAAAAGCCGTGCTCGGCCTGCGCCGTACGCCGGCTGTCGAGCTCCGCCTCCGCCACGATCAGTGAGACGGAGCGCGCGGGAATGTCGATCTCGATCCGGTCGCCTTCGCGCACCAGGGCGATCAGGCCGCCCTCCGCCGCTTCCGGCGAGACGTGGCCGATGGAGAGGCCCGACGTCCCGCCGGAAAAGCGCCCGTCGGTAATCAGGGCGCAGGCCTTCCCCAGCCCCTTCGACTTCAGATAGCTGGTCGGATAGAGCATTTCCTGCATGCCGGGGCCGCCGCGGGGGCCTTCGTAGCGGATCACCACCACGTCGCCAGCCTTGACCGTCCCGTTCAGAATGCCGCTGACCGCCGCGTCCTGGCTTTCGAACACCCGCGCGGGGCCCTGAAATTTCAGGATGCTCTCGTCGACGCCCGCGGTCTTCACGATGCAGCCGTCCGGCGCGAGGTTGCCGTACAGCACCGCAAGGCCGCCATCCTGGCTGAAGGCGTGCTCGGCGCTGCGGATCGCGCCCGCTTGCCGGTCAAGATCCAGCGCCTGCCAGCGGCGGTTCTGGCTGAACGCCACCTGTGTCGGCACGCCGCCGGGCGCCGCGCGGAAGAACTCGTGCACGGCGGGGTCTTCAGAGCGGCTGACGTCCCAGTGATCGAGCCCCTCCCCCATCGTCCGCGAATGCACGGTCGGCACGTCGGCGTGCAGGCGCCCGGCGCGCTGCAATTGGCCAAGGATGGAGGGCACGCCCCCCGCGCGATGGACGTC
>CAIUZX010000064.1 GCA_903903715.1 uncultured Caulobacterales bacterium | reverse complement strand
GCGTGGAAGCCCGTGCCGATCGTTCCGCGGATCGAGAAGCCGTCGAACACCTTGTAGAGGGCGTTCAACTTGCCGACCGTGGTGCCGCCGAAGGTGCTGTAGTCTTCGTAACGGACGGCGAGGCCGACGCTCAGCTTTTCAGTAATGTCGGTTTCTGCGTCAATGTAGACGCCCCAGTTGTTCTGATCCCAGGATCCAGCCGCCTGCGGGCTGGTGCCGCCGTAGCCGCTCGCTCCCGGAGACAGGGCGTTCGACTTGCCGGCCGGCGCATAGACACCCGGAGAGACGAGGCTGTAGAGGTTCTGCGCCACGGCGTAGGGCCCCGCGCCGTAGGACTGCAAATCACCCGCAGACTGCTCGTACTGCTCCTTGCGGTACTCGGCGCCGCCGGACAGCACGACCGGGCCGAACAGGCCGTTCACATTGACCGGATAGCTCAGGTCGATGTTGAAGTCGGTTTCCTTCTGGGTCAGCTTGCCGAACTTGAAGCTCGTCTGCGACTTCTCGCCGTATGACGGGCTGATGGAGCTGTACATCGACAGGTCGAGGGAGTTCTCGCTGATCGAGCCGGAGATGTCATAGGTCAGGCCGGACTTGAACTTGCCCTTGTAGCCGGCCGTGACATAGGCCTCCTGGGTCTCACCCACGAAGCGCGGCGTGAAGCCCGCCGGATAGATGCTGGTGAACAGGAAGGTGTTGGTGTCCTTCACGAAACCGCCGGTGGGGCAGGTCGCGACACCGGTCGGGCAGGGCGTCAGATAGAAGGTGTTCTTGAACGCGCCGTTGGCGCCGAGCGAGTGCGTCACGCCATTCGCATCGACCGCCGAACCCGTGATCGGGGACCGGTAGTTGAAGCTTTCGTTGTACTTGATCTTCGCATAGTTGGCGAAGAGGTAGATCTTGCTGTCCGGCGTGATGTCATAGGCCGAGTTCAGCAGCAGCTTGTACCCGTGGCTGGGCGAGTTGCCCCAGATCTGAACCGGATCCGGAGAGTTCGGCAGCTTGCCGGCCAGTGTCGGGTTGGCCGCCGCGAACTGGACCGCCACCGGACGCTGTGCGCCGCGGCTGGTCTGTTCATCGTCGTTATATTCGCCGCTGACGTTGATGAAACCCTTTTCGCCGAGAGCGAAGCCGAGGTTGGCCGCAACCTGCTTGCTGGCGCCGTCGCTGTTGTCAAAATACTGACCGTAGCGTGCGACGACTTCCATGCCCGAGGCGTTGTCGCGCAGGCCGTAGTTCAGCACGCCGGCAATGGCGTCGGAGCCGTACTGGGCGGTCGCGCCGTCACGCAGAACCTGCAGGCTCTTGAGGCCGATGCTTGGGATGGCCGAGATGTCGGCGCCTTGCGATCCGAAGGACAGGGCGGTGTCGCCGCCGCCATAGACCTGAACCAGGGCGGAGCGGTTGTAGCGCTTGCCGTTCAGCATCACGAGGATTTCATCGCCGGGCAGGCCGCGCAGCGACGGCGCGCGCACGAAGGTCGATGCGTCGGAGATCGAATTCTGGCCGACATAGAACGACGGGACGATGCTCTTGAGGGAATCGAGCAGGTTCGCAGCCGGCTGGGACTTCAGCTCGGCTCCGCCGATCACGTCGACGGGCGATGCGGAATTTTCCAGCGTGCGGTCCGTCCGGCGGGTGCCGAGAACGACCACTTCCTGCACCGTGTTGGCGGCGGGCTGGTCCGCGGCTGCGGCTGCAGCGCACACCGGACCCGCTGTCACAGCTGCCGCAAAGCCGACGCTCGAAAGTAGCAACGCTTTAATTTTATTCATCAATGGTCCCCCAAGGGTCAAAGGTTTCAAGCCGAAAAAAGCAGCGCTGATCACAGCCTGCGCACGCAAATCAGACGTTCAACCATCTGTCGGAAAAATGAACACGACAAGACACATTTTTAACCATGTTGTCGCGGAACGGTCGCAATTGTAATTTGGCCACAGGCCCTACTGCGCGCCCGCTGCTGACGGGAGCTAGATCCCCGCGCCGAGATCAAGGGTTCGCAAGGCCGCCTCGTGGGTCTCGGCCTCCTGTTTCAGCCAGCCCACGAAGGCCTTCACCTGAGGTAGGCGGCCCTTCGGCTTTGGGTGCACGACGTAGTAGGCGAAGTCCACAGCCGTGGCGATGTCCAGCGGCGCGATCAGGCGTCCCGCATCGAGGTCCGCCTGGGCCAGCGCCCGCTTGGCCAGCGCAACGCCCCGTCCGTTCATCGCCGCTTCGATCACCAGGCTCGACTGATTGAAGCGGGGGCCGCGTGCGCCGTCGATCTGGCGCACCCCGCGGGCGGCGAGCCACATGGTCCAGTCGGGGCAGCTCTCGTCCGCGTCCGGACTGCCGTCATGCAGGAGAGTGTGCGCGTTCAGATCCTCCAGCGTGGCCAGGGGCCGCGCCTCCAGAAGGGCGGGCGAGGCGACGGGAATCACCGTCTCGGACATCAGGCGCGTCACCTCTAGACCTCCATAGCGGCCGGATCCGTAGCGGATGGCGATGTCGACCTCGCCGGAGTTGAAGTCGACAAGCTCCATACCGGCGGACAGCCAGACATCCACCTCTGGATGGGCGGCTTCGAATCGGCCCAATCGCGGAACCAGCCACTTGGCGGCGAAGGAGGGGGCGGCTGAAACGGTCACGCGGCGTCCGTCGACGCTCGCGGTCAAAAGTTCTGCGGCGTCCTGCAGGCGGTCGAAGGCCTCGCGCAGGGCCGGAAGCGCCGTCTGCGCCGCATCTGTCAGCAGCAGACCCTTGGCCGTCCGCTTGAACAACGCCGCGCCGACATAGTCCTCAAGATTTTGAATTTGCTGGCTAACCGCGCCAGGCGTCACAGACAGCTCTTCGGCCGCACGGGTGAAATTCATGTGGCGCGCGGCGGTCTCGAACGCGCGCAGCGCGTTGAGCGGAGGCAATCTGCGGCGGTCCATCAGTTTTCCTAAAGGCTGCCCGAGAAGTCGTGCGGTTGCGCACAAGGATGCTGACCCCGAAATAGCAGATGTCTCGCTGCGGCCAAGGCCCAACTCGCAGCGGGCCGCGAGGGGAGCCGGCGCTGTCATCGGCGATGCGCCCGCTCGCGTTTTCGGATAAGGGTGAGTTTTTGTGAAGGGGAGCCTTCAGTTTGTCTCTGCGTCGCCGACCAACAACAGATCGCGGACTGGTCGTCCTCACGGGCGGCGAGACCCTGGGCGCGCGGGTCGGCCGTATCTGGCTGGTGGGCGCAGGCCCCGGCGACCCGGACCTCCTGACCATTAAGGCCGCGCGTCTCCTCGCGGCGGCGGACGTGGTGGTGCATGACCGGCTGGTGGGTGAGGGCGTCCTCGACCTGATCCGTCCCGATGCGCGAAGGCTGTATGTCGGTAAGCGCAAATCTCAGCACAGCGTGCCGCAGGACGAGGTGAACCGCCTGCTGGTCGCCTTGGCGCAACAGGGGCTGGAGGTTGTGCGGCTCAAGGGCGGCGATCCCTTCCTGTTCGGCCGCGGCGGCGAGGAAATGCTGGCGGCACGGGAAGCGGGCGTGCCGTGCGAGGTGGTCCCAGGGATCAGCGCGGCGATGGCCGCGTCCGCCGCCGTCGGCGCCCCCTTGACACATCGCGGTCTGGCCCAAGCCGTCACCTTCGTCACCGGTCATCCCGCCAGGAACGGATCTCTCGATCTCGACTGGAGCGCGCTGGCGCGACCCAATCAGACGGTTGCGATCTATATGGGGCTTTCGAGTGCGTCTGAGATTTCCGCGCGGCTGATCGGCGCCGGGCGCGCGGCGGCGACACCGGTGGTCATTGTCGAAAACGCCAGCCGCCCCGAACAGCGGCGCGCCCTGTCGACCCTCGGCGCGCTGCCCGCAGCGGCGCAGACCTTTACAGGTCCCGTCATGCTGCTGATCGGGGAGACGGCGGGTCTCGCCCTGCCGCAGGATGTGCGATCCTTCGCCGGAAATGTAGATTCGCGACGCGTCGAGGTGGGGCAATGAGCGAGACCCTTCAGGCCCTGACCGCCAATGACCTTCTCACCGGCGAGGTTGTGTTCCGCACTATGGAGGGCTGGTCAGGCCGCTTCGCCGACGCGCAACTGTTCATCGACCCCCTCGACGCGCGGGCGGAGCTGGATCTGGCCGTTCTTGAGACCGTGCGCCTTGCGGATCCTTACCTGATCGACGTCGCGCTGACGGACGGCATGCCGTCCCCCACCAGCTTCCGCGAGCGGATCCGCGCCCTAGGCCCCACTGTGCGGGAGGATCTGGGACCGCAGACCGAGGGCGGGCCTTTCGTCGACGCCTTGAGACATTCGCACGCCGCGGCCCGCTCGTCTGGGCGCCTCGGACTGATCCGGAAACGCTGATGTACAGCTATGACACCATAGACGCCGCGATGCTGGCGGACCGGAACGCGGAGTTCCGCGATCAAGTGGCGCGCCGCTTGTCGGGAGAGATGACGGAGGCGCAGTTCAAGCCGCTCAGGCTGATGAACGGTCTCTATCTGCAACTGCACAGCTACATGCTGCGGGTTGCGATCCCCTATGGCTCGCTCAACCCGACCCAGCTCCGCGCCTTGGCGCACGTCGCCCGGCGCTGGGACAAGGGCTATGGCCACTTCACCACCCGCCAGAACCTGCAGTTCCACTGGACCAAGCTGTCGGACGCAGCGGACATTCTGGATCATCTGGCGACCGTTGGACTGCACGCCATCCAGACCAGCGGCAACTGCATCCGCAACACCACCTCCGACCCCTTTGCGGGCGCGGCGGCGGATGAGGCGGATGACGCGCGGGTCTGGTGCGAAGCGATCCGCCAGTGGTCCAGTTTTCACCCCGAATTCACGTACCTGCCGCGCAAGTTCAAGATTGCAGTGACGGCGTCGGCCACAGACCGCGCCGCAGTCCGCGCCCATGACATCGGCCTTGTCCTGCACCGCAACGACGAGGGCCGGCTGGGCTTTGAGGTGATCGTCGGCGGCGGGCTGGGGCGCACGCCCTTCATCGGAAAGACCATCCGAGATCATCTGCCTGCGGAGCATCTGCTCAGCTATCTGACGGCGATCCTGCGCATCTATAATCTCGAGGGGCGGCGGGACAATCTCTACAAGGCGCGTATCAAGATCCTGGTGGATAGCCTGGGCGCTGCGGCCTTCGCCGAGAAGGTGGAGGCGGAGTGGGCGGCGATGGACCGCGACCGCATCGATCTGCCGGATCTTGAGCTCGCCCGCATCCGAGCTGGCTTTGGCCTTATCGCGCACAAGAACGATCCTGGCGCGCGGGCGGCGTTCGAGGCGGACAAGGCCGCTGACCGGGCCTTTGCGCGCTTCGTGCGCAATAACGTGGCGGCGCACAAGCACCCCGACTACGCCATCGTCTCGGTGTCCTTAAAGACCATCGGCGACACGCCGGGAGACGCCAGCGCTGACCAGATCGACGTCGTGGCCGATCTTGGCGAGACCTATGGCCACGGGGACATCCGCGTCACCCATGCCCAGAACCTCGTCCTGCCGCACGTGCCGCTGCGCGATGTGCGGGCGGTGTTCGACAAATTGTCCGAAGCCGGACTTGCAACGCCGAACATCGATCTCGCCTCGGACATCATCGCGTGCCCCGGCCTCGACTACTGCGCCCTCGCCAACGCCCGGGCTATCCCGGTCTCGCAGGATATTGCGCGGCGCTTTGCAGATCCCGACCGCGCCGAAAAGGTGGGGGAGCTGAAGATCAAGATCAGCGGCTGCATCAACGCCTGTGGTCACCACCATCTCGGCCACATCGGCATTCT
>CAIUZX010000063.1 GCA_903903715.1 uncultured Caulobacterales bacterium | reverse complement strand
GCGGCGACGACCGACCGACCCGCAATCCCGGACAGTTCCTGTCCAACCTGATGATCCACATGCCGGTCGGCTATTCGCAAACCCTGAAGGACCCGAAGGTCAACTGGCTCTATGCGACGGAGCCGGATGAGACATCCGGCGGCCGCAGCCACGTCTGGCCGCGGGGCAAGGTGCTGGGCGGATCGTCGTCGATCAACGGCCTCCTTTATGTCCGCGGCCAGCAGGCCGATTACGACCACTGGCGCCAGCTGGGCTGCGAGGGGTGGTCCTGGGAGAGCGTGAAGCCCTATTTCCTGCGGGCGGAGCATCAGGAGCGCGGCGCGGACAAGGATCACGGGACCGGCGGGCCGCTGAATGTCTCCGACGTGACCACGCACCATCCGGTGAGCGACGCGGTTCTTGAGGCCTGCGCTCAGGCGGGCATTCCAAAGGTCAAGGATATCAATGGCGAAGAGCAGGAAGGCGCCACCTACTATCAGCTGACGGTGAAGAACGGCCAGCGCTGCTCCGCCGCCGTCGCCTATCTGCACCCGGTCATGCACCGCGCCAATCTGCAGGTGGAGACGCAGGCCCTGGCGCAGAAGATCCTATTCGACGGCGCCAAGGCCGTCGGGGTGCAGTTCCTGCAGGACGGGATCACCCGGATCGTCCGCGTCCGCGGCGAAGTCATTCTGGCCGGCGGCGCCATCAACTCCCCGCAACTCCTTCAGCTTTCCGGCGTCGGGCCTGCGGATCTGCTGCGCCAGCACGGGATCGACGTCGTCGCCGACCTGCCCGGCGTTGGCGAGAATCTGCAGGACCACTACGTGATGGGCGTACGCTATCGCCTGAAGCCGGACGTGATCTCCGTGAACGAGCTGACCCGCGGAACCCGCCTGATCGGCGAGGCCGTGAAGTACCTCTTCCAGCGCAAGGGTCTTCTGACCCTGTCGGCGGCGCACATCGCGGCCTTCTGCAAGTCGCGCCCCGAGCTCGCCGCGCCGGATGTCCAGTTTCACATCCTGCCGGCCACCATGGATATGCAAAAGCTCGCCGCAGAACAGAAGATGGAGCTGGAGCAGCAGCCGGGCCTCACCATCGCGCCGTGCCAGCTGCGCCCCGAGAGCCGCGGTCACGTGCGCATCCGCTCAGCCGATCCGGCGCAGCATCCCGCCATCACCGCCAATTATCTCTCCGATCCGGTGGATCGCGAGGTGGCCGTCGCCGGGCTGAAGATCGCCCGCAAGATCGGCGCGCAGGCGGCGCTGGCTCCCTACATCGATCACGAGATGGAACCGGGCGCGGCCTTCAAGACCGACCGCCGCCTGCTGGAGTTCGCGAAGATCTCCGGCACGACCATCTATCACCCGGTCGGCACCTGCCAGATGGGCCACGGACCGCAGGCGGTCGTGGATCCGCAGCTGAAGGTGCATGGCGTCGAGGGACTGCGCGTGGTCGACGCCTCGGTCATGCCGCGCCTCGTGTCCGGCAACACCAACGCGCCGACGATCATGATTGCGGAGAAGGCCTGCGACATGATCCTCGGAAAGGCGCCGGCTGAGGCGGCCGCCTAGCGGGAACCTAGCGGCGGCGTGGCGCGGGCTTCATATTGACGATCTGGCCGCCCAGCGATGCGCAAGGCACGCCCAGGAACGCGGCGTAACTGGCTTTGTCCTGAGGACAGTCAACCGCCCCGGCGAGCGCCATGCCGCCTGTAGCGGACCTGGGCGCGGGCATGAACATCGACTTCGGGTCTTGATTGGACGCATAGGAGACCGGCGTCAGTCGGACCGGCTTTCCGGACGGCATCGGCTCGAGCGCTGCGCCCGTGTACAGGTCGACGCCCATGCCGATCAGGCCGCCGATGAGAATGTTGCCGGCGAACGCCAGGTCGCCTGCGGGGGTCAGGCCGGGCTTCACGTCAAGGGTCACCGGCTTGTAGCCGTCCTTGGTCAGGGTCGCTGTGAAACTGTCCTTGCGGCGGACGCGCAGGGTGCAGGGCGTGGCGTCACAGTGCGAGCCGTCGGAGGACGCCAGCGCGGCGCCCTGCGGCAGCGTGTCGACCTTCCAGTCCGCATGCTCGGTGCGCGTCACCGTCGCGCAGGCCGAAAGCTGGAGGGCGCACACGACCAGCCCGAGAGGAAAGAACGCTCTGACGCGAATAGTCATCCGAGTTGTCCGACCGTTGTGGATGCGGCTGTTCTAGTCGAACACGGTTAAGGAAACCCGAAAGACGGATCAGGCGGCCTGCAGTTGCTGCTTCACCCGCTCCGCCAGGACCTTGATGTCCAGCGGCTTGGCGAGGAAGGTCACGCCGCTCTCACCCTCCAGCAGATCTGAGAACTCAGCCTCAGCATAGCCGGAGATGAACATCACCGGGGCGCCGTCGAGATACTGCCGCGCCCGCTTCAGCAGCGTCGGACCGTCTAGTCCCGGCATGATCACGTCCGTGATCAGAAGGTCGATCTTGCCCGCGTGCTCCTCGGCCAGCAGCAGCGCCTCTTCGCCGTCGCCGGCCTCGATCACCTCGTAGCCCCGCGCGCGAAGCAGTCGCGCCGCGACGCTGCGCACCACGTCCTCGTCCTCGACAAAGAGAATGCGACCGGCGCCCGACAGATCCCGCGCGGCGGGCTTCGGCTTGGCCGGAGCGGCCGCCGCAGCGATCGCGGCGGGCGACGGGATGTGGATCGGAAGGAACACGCGGAAGGCGGAGCCCTGTCCCGGCGCGCTCTCCACATGTATCCAGCCGTCAGCCTGCTTGACGACGCCGTAAACCATGGCGAGGCCAAGGCCCGTCCCCTCGCCCACCGGCTTGGTGGTGAAGAAGGGCTCGAAGATCTTGGCCATGGCGTCGGGCGGGATGCCGGGGCCGTTATCGGCGACCTCGATGATCGCGCAGCCTTCAGCCGGAGCGAGCGGATAGCCAAGCCCCACGGCTTCGGCTTGCGTCAGGCGCTTGGTGCGGATGCGCACCTCCGCCGGTCCGCCGTCAAACGTCCCGTGGCTTCTCAGCGCATCTCGCGCATTGACCGCAAGGTTCATGACGGCGGTTTCGAGCTGGCTCTTGTCGGCGCGCACGCACGGCAGGTCACGGCCATAGTCGGTGACGAGCTTAACGTCCTCACGCAGCAGGCGGCGGAGCAGAACCTCGAATTCGCTGATCAGTTCGCCGAGGTCGAGGGACTCCCGTTGCACGGTCTGCTTGCGGGAGAAGGCCAGCAGCTTGCGCACAAGATCCGCCGCCCGGACGCCGGTCTGCCGGATTTCCGTCAGCCCTTCATAGCTGGGATCGCCGACGGGATGGCGGTGCAGAAGCTCGTCCAGGCGAAGCTGGATCGCGGTCAGAAGATTGTTGAAGTCGTGCGC
>CAIUZX010000062.1 GCA_903903715.1 uncultured Caulobacterales bacterium | reverse complement strand
GCACTGTCTCCGGTGACGGCGCCCGGCGGCGCGAGCCTGTCGGACTACACAAGACATCGAAGGGCGCTCGGCGTGGCCGAGATCGCCGCCGATGGGCTGGTCGACCGGATCTACGCCGTCGAGGCCAATTTCGATCTCCTGAACGGCGTCGACTTCCACAAGGGCTGCTTCATCGGCCAGGAGACCACCTCGCGCATGTATCGCCGCGGCGGGGCCAAGAGCCGCATCCTGCCGTTCACGGGTCCTGCGGACACCGAAGCGGGGGACGAGATCCTGTCCGGCGAGCTGCGCGCAGGGGAAGTCATCGCCTGTGCGGACGGGCAGGGGCTGGCGCTCATGCGCCTCGACCGGTCTCTGGGCGCGCTGAGCGTGCGCGGCGCGGCGCTCACCCTGTCTCCGCCGCCCTGGATGGCCGCAGTCTGGCCCAACTCCGGCCAAGTTCAGGGGTCTGAATGAGACAAGACATATCTGACAGGGAGATCGTCATGCAACGTCGCACGCTCGTGTCCGCAGCCGTCATCGCCGCAGTTGGCCTGACGGCCTCCGTCGCCGTCGCCGACCCTGCTCCGGTCCCGCCCGCCGCTCCAACGGAAGTGACTGTCAGTCTCAGCGCCGCGCTGCTGGCCAAGAAGGATGAGATCGGCGAACGGGACCTTGCAGAGCTTCGCAGCGATCTCAAGGACACCGTCACCCGGGCGCTCGCCCGCCATCAGGGGGGCGCGCTGCACGCCACAAAGGTTGCGCTTGTGATCGAGGACGCCAAGCCCAACCGGCCGACCTTCGCCGAGATGGCGCGGCGGCCGGGCCTGTCCATGCAGAGCATCTCCCTCGGCGGGGCCAAGGTCACCGGCCAGGTGACGGGCGCGGACGGCAAGGTCAGTCCGCTGTCGGTGTCCTACTATTCGACGACCCTCTACGACGTGATCGCCGCCGCGACCTGGAGCGACGCCTATCGCGCTTTCGACCGCGTGGGCGACGCCGTGGTCAGCGGCCGTCTGGATCAGCGCTGACGGTCTTGCCCGCCAGCGTCCGGTCGAAGAAGGCCGACGCCTTGTCGTAGAGCATCGTCCAGTCCTGCTCGAGCTGCAGGGCGTGCGCCTCGCGGGGGAAGGTGACCAGTTCGGCGGGGCGGCCCCGCGCTTTGAGCGCCTCGTACATCGACGTCGCCTGACTGTAGGGCACGGTGTTGTCGCCCATGCCGTGCACGATCAGCACCGGCGAGCGCCAGGCGTCGATCGATCCCGCCGCGGACGAGGCCTTGGCCAGGCTCCGGGCCTGCGGGTTGAGCAGGGGGCCAAAGCTCGTCTTCGAGAGGTCATAGACCCCCGACACGACCACGCCCGAGGCGAACAGGTCCGAGCGGCGGGCGAGGCCCAGCGCCGTCAGCCAGCCGCCCCAGCTGTCGCCCCAGACGCCGATGTGCGCGCGGTCGACGTCCTTGCGGCTGGCGAGATAGATCTGCGCCGCCTGCAGATCCTTGAACTCGCCCGCGCCGCCCCGCGCGACGCCCCGGATCCTTCGGAACGCACGGCCCTGACCATTGCCGGAGCGGTAGTTGAGCTGCAGCACCACATAGCCCTTCGCCGCCAGCGCCCGGTTCATCCAGCCGAACCGGCTGTAGAAGGCCGACGGCGCGGCGTCGCTGAAGGTCTGCCGCTGCGGGCCGCCGTGCAGGAAGATGATCGCCGGGTGAGGGCCGGGGGTGGTGGGCGCATACACTTGCGCGTTCGCGGCCACCTCATCGGCGGCGAGGAGGGTGCGGCTCGTCACCTTCACGTCCGCGAAGGGGTTGACGGGCGGCGGCTCAGGCGACACGACGCCGCGCGGCGTGCTGATCTGAACCGTCTGAACGGGCCCAAGGCTCCCCCGCCAGATGACACGTTCGCCGTGATTGAAGACGAAGGGCTGAACGGCCACGCCCTCTGCGCCGGTGAGGGCGTCAGCGGCGCCGGAATGCGTGTCGATCCGGCTGATCCGTCGCCGGTCGACGCCGGAGCAGTTGTCCGAGACATAGACCGACCCGTTCGGCGCAACATCGAGATAGTCGGTCTCGCAGGCGCCCGGCGTCAGGTCGCGCACTGATCGGGTGGCGAGATCCAGCGCGTAAACATGTTGCCAATCCTGATGTTCCGAGAGGAAGATCAGGCGACCGCTATCGAGCCACGCCACCGGCGGCGTCGTCCGCGACCGCCACTGCCTTGCGAAACCGTCCTCGCCGGGAGAGGTCCACACCGTCGTGGGGCTGAGCGTATCGACCGGCGTCGTCATGACGGAGAAGCGGGCGGGCGGGTCCTCGTCATATTGGTTGGCCACTGCATCGCTCGACGGATCGATGCGTAGGAAAGCAAGGCTGCGCCCGTCTGGCGACCAGGCAGGGGCGACGTCGAGCTGACCCCCATGATCGATGTAGCGGACCTGACCATCCCGCCACACGCCGATCCGCCGGGAGCGCCCGATCGGTTGCTCGAAGGCGAGCGAGGTTCCGTCTGGCGACCAGACAGGCGCGATGGCGCCGCCCCCGACCATCTCGCTGACCTGGGTCTGCATACCGGCGCAGTCTTCGCTGAGCCTTGCGCGCATCAGCCGCCCCTTAGACAGCCAGCTCACCTGATCGCCGCGGGGCGATAGGGTGGGGCGAGCGCCTTCGCCCAGCCGACAGGGGACCGCGCTTGCACCGACGACCCAGGCGCCTCTGGCCGAGATCTCGCCCCGACCCGCCGCATCGCCGACCCCGCCGCGCCCATAG
>CAIUZX010000061.1 GCA_903903715.1 uncultured Caulobacterales bacterium | reverse complement strand
GCGCCGGACGCCGCCATCAGCGCTGCCTCCGCAAGGTCATCAGGCGTCGTGGGTCGGGACAGAAGGTTCATGCCGGCGGAGCGTTCATATTCCGCCTCGGTCTGGTCTCCGCTCGGCAGCAGAAGGCCCGGCGCCAGACCGATCACCCGCGTTCGCGGTGCGAAGGCCATCGCCTGAAGGCGCGTCGTCTCCGCGAGCGCGGCCTTGGAGACCGTGTAGCTGAAATAATCCGGGTTCGGATTGGCGAGCTTCTGATCGAGAATGTTGACCACGATCGCTCCCTCCACGTGGGCGTGCAGATCCGCCGCCAGTCTGGCCGGCGCAAAAGCGTTCACGGCCTGGGAAATGTCCCATCTCGCTCGTTCCGGGGACTGGGTCGTGTCGGCTTCGAATACGGCGGCGCAGTTGATCAGGACCCTGAGGCCCGGCGCGATTTCAAGCGCCCTGGAAACGAGGCTTTCGACCGACGCTGGGTCGGACAGGTTTCCATTGATAATGTGCGCGGTCGCTCCGTCCTGGCGGAGGTGCGTCTTGAGGGCCAACGCGGGCTCTGCGGATCGATTGTAGTGGATCACGACGCCCCAACCCGCCCGAGCAAACCGGCGTGAGAGCGCAGCGCCGACCCGCAGGGCGCCACCGGTCACCAGTACTGACCCAATAGGCCCGACCTTGGGCGACGTCATGTTCCGCTCCGCAGATTCGACAAGTGTCCGTATCTATGATTTAGCGCGCCGCTCAGCTAGACCGGTTCGGTCTTACGCCCCTCACGTCAGCGTCCGCGACATGTCCAAGATCACTATTTCACGCCGTTTCGAGTGGGACGCCGCCCACCGGATTCCGGGACATGAAGGCGCCTGCAAAGCCATCCACGGCCACAGGTACGTGGCCGAGGTGGAGGTGTCAGGATCGGAACTTGATTCACTTGGGCGAGTGATTGATTTTGGCGTGCTGAAAAAAGAACTCGGCGCCTGGATCGACACACACTTCGACCACACAGCGATCTTCGGTCGCGCCGATACTGAGGTCGCCGATATCGCCAGATTGAATGCGCAGATGGGACGTCCGGTCTATTGGCTCGACGGGGCGCCAACCGCGGAAAGGATCGCGGCGGAACTGGCGCAGATCATACCCGCTCTGCTGGCCCCTCACGGCATAACGCTTGAGTCGGTGAAGCTCTGGGAGACGCCCAACTGCTGGGCGCTCTGGCGGAGAAACGTCGACAGCGTCGGTCGTTCGGGCTAACCCCCGCTCATGAGCCTTTCAGTTCCGCTAGAAGCCGCCCGTCGTCGCACCTTTGCGATCATTTCCCACCCGGACGCCGGTAAGACCACGCTGACAGAACACCTGCTGCTGGCGGGAGGCGCGATCCGCGCCGCCGGCGCCGTACGGGCGCGAGGAGAAACCCGCCGCACCCGCTCCGACTGGATGAAGATCGAACAGGAGCGCGGCATCTCCGTTACCGCCTCGGTTATGACCTTCGATCACACGGGGCTGATGTTCAATCTGCTCGACACCCCGGGGCACGAAGACTTCTCTGAAGACACCTATCGCACCCTCACCGCCGCGGACGCCGCGGTGATGGTTCTCGACGCGGCCAAGGGGATCGAGCCTCAGACGCTGAAACTGTTCGAGGTCTGTCGCCTGCGGGACATTCCGATTCTGACCTTCATCAACAAGATGGATCGTGAGGCGCAGGATCCGTTCGAGCTCCTCGACGAGATCGGCAGCAAGCTCGCACTTGATCCTGCACCGCTCTACTGGCCAGCGGGGTCGGGGTCGCGTTTCAAGGGCGTGCTCGACCTGCGCACGGATCGCTTCACGCCATATGTCCGAAACGCCGACGGTGAAACGCACGATAGCATCGCCTTTCGAGGCAACGCTATTTCGCAGTACTTGGATCCGACTGAGGTCGAGGAGGTGTCGGATGGGGCTGAGCTTGTTCTCGGCGCCTCCAAGACCTTCGATCCGAAGGCGTTCCTGGAGGGCCATATGACGCCCGTATTCTTCGGTTCGGCTCTACGGCATTTCGGCGTGGAGGAACTGCTCGCCGGACTTGGGGCGTTCGCGCCGCCGCCCAAGGAAGTCGCTGCGAGCCGAGCCGCTAAAGACACCCACGTCGCGCCGGGGGAAACCGAGGTGACCGGCTTCGTCTTCAAGGTTCAGGCGAACATGGACCCCAATCACCGGGACCGCATCGCCATGCTGCGACTTTGTTCAGGCCGTTTCACACGGGGCATGAAGCTGAAGGTCCAAAACACCGGTCGCCAGATCTCAGTGAACTCACCCATCATGTTCTTCGCCGCCGATCGTGAACTGGCGGAAGAGGCCTTCGCAGGCGACGTGATAGGGATCCCCAACCACGGTGTGCTGCGCGTCGGTGACAGTCTGTCTGAAACTGGGACGCTGAAGTTCCAAGGCTTACCCAATTTCGCACCGGAAATTCTTCGACGCGTCCGGATCAAGGATCCACTGAAGGCCAAGCATCTGAAAAAAGCGCTTGAGGGTCTGGCGGAAGAGGGGGTCACCCAGCTGTTTCGCCCGTCCATCGGCGCTGACTTCATTGTCGGCGCCGTCGGTCAACTTCAGTTCGAGGTCATGGCTGACCGCTTGTCGAACGAATATCAGCTCGACGTCCTGTTCGAAGCCGCCCCCTTCGCCGAAGCCCGTTGGGTCACCGGAAGCCGGGCCGACATCGAAGACTTCAGCGGCAAACATCGGAACGCTATGGCTGAAGACATCGACGGACTCCCGGTCTTCATGGCGAAATCCAGTTGGGAGATCGGATATGTCACTGAACGTTTCCCGGGTGTGACATTCCAGCGCACCCGCGAGCGCGGCTGAGGTTTTCGCGGGTTGCGGCTTCAACTTTGCTGCGTCGCGTGAAGCTCGCTGCGGTCGTCCCGCGTCGGGACGACCAGGAGACTTTCACTATGCAATTCGAGCGCG
Organism: uncultured Caulobacterales bacterium; assembly: GCA_903903715.1. Taxonomy (GTDB): domain Bacteria; phylum Pseudomonadota; class Alphaproteobacteria; order Caulobacterales; family Caulobacteraceae; genus CAIMFV01. The sequence continues at coordinate 33,217 of CAIUZX010000061.1, read as the reverse complement.
ACACTTGGCGACGGTTCGGCCGTTCGGGCCGATCAAACGTCCTCGCGCATGCCGAGCGAATTGAGCTTTTGGACGCGATCGCGTTACGCAACGAGGCGTCATCGGCGGGACTCGCCGTGCATCAGGCCGAAGACCGCGATCGCGCGCTCAGGATGACGGAACATGCCTTCATGCTCCGGGAGCTCGCACGGCGCACCGGCGATGTCACCAGCTTGATCGCCGCCTCACGTGCCGCGGAACGCGCCGTTCGGGTCGCCGCAGATGATGAAATTCGGATCGCGGCGCGGCTGGAACTGGCGGCGTCCAGCTTGCTCGCGGCGGAACTTTTCGGGGACAGCGTCGCTGCAGGCGCGGCAGAAGTCCGCATTGAGGACCTTGAGTCACAGGAATCATTGTCGGACGAACATCGAATTGTTGTTCGGGGGTTTCGCGCCCGGCTTCTTGGGCGTGAAGCGTTGGCCAACAACGACCTCAACGCTGCGGTCGAGGCCGCAGGACTGTACGACGAAGCCGTGGAACAGGCAGACCAACGGGTTCGCCAATCAGGGCAGGGACGAACGCTCGCCGCCAGTCTGCGACTTCATCGCAGCGAACTGCTCGTCGGCTTCGGACTTCAGTTGAAAGAAGGGAGCCTGCTGCGTCAGGCGCAGACCGACCTTGGTCAGGTGGCGACCAGAATCGATCGTGACCGGCTTCCGATCACTTGGTCTCGAGCCGAAGCGCTGCGCGGCGCCGCTCTCGCGGCCAGCGGCATGTTGGAAGGGCATCCTGATGAGATGTCTCAAGGGGCTGCGGCCCTGTCGGCCGCGCTCGCGCACTTGCCCAACGAGCACAGCCCCCTTGATACGGCGCGATCCCTTCACGCGATGGGAATGGCGCTGATGACTCTCGCCGAGGCCTGCGAGGATGATCGCCTTTTTGACGAGGCAGTCCAGGCGCTGGATCAGGCGATGTTCCTCTTTGACGAGGCGCCGGACGTGGCGCATCGGCCGGTTTGCGCCTTCGACCGAGCGATCGCCATAACGCGCCGCGCGGAACGGCGGGGCGACGTCAAATCGCTCGACTACGCCGAAGCGACATTCAGGGCTGAGCTCTACTCCGTAAACGCCTCGACACAACCACTGGACTGGGCCGTCCTCCAGGTGGCGCTGGCGCGGGTGTATGAGGCGCGGGCGAACATTACGGGTCAGGATGGTGAGCTGGCGAACGCCGCTGTTTCGCTTCACGCCGCTTTCGATGTTTTCACCGAAAGAGGCCTGCGATCGCTGTCTGAGATCGTCTTGTCCAGCTTGGAACAGATCAAAGCGAAAAGCTGACCGCGGATTCTTCAGGCCGCTGCGACGTCGCCTGTATCACGACGGAGCCGCCAAAAGCGCAAGGTCCGCTGAGCGGTTTCGATCGTAAGGTCGTTGTACAGGGCCCCGTACTCCTGCGCCTTACCCATCCCCTCGCCGTTGTCGAGGATCAGAACCGTGAAGGTCAGGAAAAGGGTGCGGTCGAATTTTGCGGCCTTACATATCACCGCGAGTGCGTCCATCTGACGTCGCTCAACGATCAAGCGCGCCGTATTGAAATCGATATCCGTCAGTTCCGCCAACGCCACAAGGAAGCGGGTCCTTTCCCCATAGCGAAGGAAAGAAACCAGCGTCGACGGCTTGATTTCATTTCTGGCGATCAACGCTCGGACGTGCCGCTCCGCTTCGTTCAAGTCTGCCGGTAGGGCGCCGTCTCGTGTCGCGATCCGCTTGCGGCTCGCGTCCAAAGCGGCCTGAACATCCGCCGGGTCGAGGGCTGCGTTCTTGGCGAGGATCGTCTCGCGAAGGCGCGCTTCGACCACGAAATACATTTCATTCAAAAGATCGACAGGGAGATTTTGACGGTCCACCACCGCCGAATGAAGGTCAGGATTGCTCGATGCGCGATCAACCACCAGTTCGACCGACTTTCGAGACAGGTTCGCCGACTCGTTCCTCAAGAGGACGCCAAGGGTATGATCGTCGCCCCGCTCGACGATGACGTCCGAAACCACTTCGGACAGACCATCACGGCGGGAAACGGCGCGCAGGTAATCTTGTCCGCGCGTAGACACCACTCTGAGCAAGTCTTGGTCTGAAAGTACCGGGGACCTCGTCAGAACCGGTTCAGCAACGGCGATGTCGTCTTCGGCCAAACTCCGGACAAGGCCTTTCGGCGCAAACTCGGTTTCGGCAATTCGCTCTGAAAGTTCCGCGCGAACCTCAAGCTCCATTTCCCTTGTCAGACTCTGCATCACCCCGTCGAAAAGCTCGAGCTCTCTGGGATTGCTGCCTTCCACGTGAGCGAAGAACAGGTCAGTGATTTCACGGAGCAGCTCACGACGCTTCTCGCTCGAAGGCTCTCCTGCAAGAGCAATCAGTTGCGCCAGCTTGTTCTGTTGAGCGCCGCCGTTCATCTGATCGTCTCTCTCATCCGCTCACCGCATCTGTCAGCGCACTGCCGGGGGTCGAAACCCAAGGACCGCATGGCCATCAATAATCTGGCGCACGCGGGCGGTCTTGAGCCTAGACTTCGCAAGGATAACCCCCGGGACTTAAAGTCCCGCTAACGACCTCTCCACTTCCTCAGGATTTGCGTTTCGGCATACTGCGTGACCGCGTGCAAAATCACGGCAAGCATTGAAAGGGCGACGAGCGCCGCAAATGTCTCCGCCATGCGGAGTTGATGGGTCGTTTCCACGATGCGCCACGCCAGACCCTGCGAGCCGCCCGAACCGGCCGAGATCTCGGCGACGACCGCCCCTATCACGGACAGACCGACGCCGACCTTCACGCCTTCCAGCACAAACGGCGCAGACGCCGGCACGCGCAGGCGCATCAACCTCTGGACCGGCGTCGCGCCGTAGAGGTCGAACAGTCGTTCCAAGTCGGGATCGGCCGATTTCAATCCCGTCAACGCCCCGGAAAAGAGAGGGAAAAACGCGACCACCGCAGCCAGCGCAGTTGTCGCGTATTCTGGGTGATCAAGCCCGGCCCATGTCACCACAAGCGGGGCGATCGCAACGAGCGGTGTGACCTGCAAGGTCACCGCCAGGGGCCGGACCGCTCGCTCCACCAGAGGGGACAACGCCGCGGCGAGGGCCAATGGAAAGGCGAACAACGCCGAAACGAGGAGCGCCGACAGGGCGGCCCAGAGCGTGACCACGGCCGAAGAAAACAGAAGAGGCGCATTTGAAACCAGCGCAACGCTGATGTCTGATGGCGCCGGCAAAAGGTAAATCGGCACTGAGAGAGCGCGGCAGGCCAACTCCCATACGCCGATAATCACCGCCGACAGGGCAAGAGGCGCCAACATATCAAGTGGTCGTGTCATGGCGCACCCATTGAACGCGCCAGCGCATCGGAAACCTGTTCGACGGTTCTGCGGAAGATTTCGGTCGTACGGAAGTGCGGCGGACGGGGAAAACCCGCAAGCACCGAAGCTTCGTACACAACCTGGCCAGGCGCAGGGCTCATGACCAATATCCTGTCCGCCATGAAGACCGCCTCGTCGACACTGTGCGTGACAAACGCGACCGCCGGGCGCGCGCCGGACCAGAGCGAGGTCACATCATCGGCAAGCTTTCGTCGCGTGATCTCATCCAGCGCCGCGAAGGGCTCGTCGAGGAGCACGAGCTTGGGAGACATGGACAGAGCGCGTGCAATGCTCACCCGCATGGCCATTCCCCCCGACAACTGCGCGGGCTTGAGCCCAGCGGCATCTTTCAATCCCACGCGAGACAACGCGGCGTGCGCCCGCTCCCAAGCGACGTCCTGCGCGACACCCGCGAGACGAAGGGGAAGGGCGACGTTGTTCAGGACCGTTTCCCAAGGCGCCAGCGTCGGCGCCTGAAAGACAACCGCGGTTTCCCCTTTTGCGACGTTTCGGATGACCTGTCCCTTACTCGGTGACTCAAGGCCAGCCAGGAGGCGCAGCGCTGTGGACTTCCCACAACCAGATGGCCCAACGAGCGCGGTCGTTTCACCTGAGTTCACTTGAAAGCGGATCGGTCCGAGGGCTTGGCGACCATTGTAGGCGACACTGACGTCATTCAGCGTCGCGACAGCCATTCCCAGTTCCGAGGCGTTCTGCATGCCCCACCGTAGATCGCCGAATGCAAAAGTGGAATTCTCAAATGTGGGTGAAGGCTCAGAAGTCGCGCCGTAAAGCCTATGCCGCCATTCTCCGCCACACGATGGAGTCGGCGACGACCGTATTCAACGTGTTCTGGTTCTGGCGCTTGTAAAGGTCAGCCATAACCTCGATCGACAAGGTCGCAACGCGCGTAATCACCTGTTCCGGTTGGCAATTTACGGAAGGAACAACGAACAGTGCGGCGTTGGCTTCCGGGGCCTTGGCCATGATCAGGCTAGCGAGCCTCTGAGCAATTGCAGGATCCGTTTTATGCAGCAACGGCCGCTCGGCGTAGGTTTCAGCGCCAAGTTTCAAGACGAAGTCCATGCTCAGAGCGCGGAAGCGTACCGGATCGATCGGTAGGGAAACTCGATCAGTCACCATCACTGCGTCATTCAGCAAGAACATCATGCATGCGTACTCCGGCCATCCGAAGTTGATCACTATCAGAAGGGCTTTACGGCTCGGTTGAGAAAACCGGTTAATCGGAGTGAACGGGTTCGACCAGAAAGTGTCGACCGTCCCGATCTTCGATGTCCACAATCCAGACATCGGGATCTCTGCCGATGGCCCTTTCAACGAAGGCGGAAATTTCCGCCTCCAAACTCGACTTCGTCGGACGGATCCAGACTGTTTTTCCTTCTGCGTCGATGGCCTCGGAAAAAAGGCGCATTGCGCTTTCACGACTGTTCCAGACCCTCACCAGCACAGCACCGGCGCGCGCGTCACCTCTCCGGCTCACAACGGCGAACGCGCCCTCCAGATTGGCGCGCCGGATCAAGGCTGCGACCCAGATATCGGTGGGAATATTCATGTCTTAACCAATTCATCTAACTCAACAGAAAGCCTAACGGGATCACATAGGCGGATCAAAGGTCGGCCTTCCGGCGCGAGAGACCCCTTACAATGACCCGAACCCGGGTGCGTCCCTTTTGCTGGCGAAATCTCACCCTCAGCGCAGCCACTTGCCTCTTGCTGGGGACGACCGCGGCGCAGGGCGCTGTGCTCAATTCAGATCTTTACGCGGAACGCACGGTGATGCGTGAAGCGGACTCGCGATGCAGGCTGTTCGACCCTGTCATTTCCCAGGCCTTGCAGCTAGGGCAGGTGCAGGCGCGCAACGCCATATTGAGAGCGGGCGGCGACGAAAATGCGCTGTCTAACCTGACCCGCGCCGCGGAGGCGCGAGGGGGCTCGATCGCTTGCAACGACAAGGCGCTGTCCGTCGAAGCCAAGCGCATTCGTTCCGCGTTTTCGGCCTATATCCAGATCGGCCGCATGTCGTTTCCTGGAATGCGGTCCGTTTGGAAAGCCGACAAGACGGTGCTCTCGAGCCGGTCGGAGAGCGGTCGATGGGCGCTGAGCGGGTCACCGCTCAAGGCCGACGGGCCCGTTCAATTCGGCGTCGCCACCTTCGATGGCAGTCTTCGACTGTTCGCCCAGCCACCGAGCGCCGGTAGCGCGAGGCCGATCACGGCCCGGCTATGGTTGCGGAACGTGGACATTGCGGACCGACCCTACCTCAGCGGCAGTTTGAACCTGCCTCCACGCGCAATATCACGAGCCTACTTTGCGTCTGAACGACGAAAGGGTCCGGACGGGAACTCTGGTTTTGAGTTTGCAGAATCTACAGCGAGGGCGCTGAGCGCGCTCGACCCGAGAGAGTCGGTTCTGGTCGAATTCGTCTATCCGGAGCCTGGCGGCGAACGCATTGTCCAGGCGGTCTATGAGGTGGGCGATTTCGCTCCCGCAATCGGCTTTCTGACGCTCCGAAATTAGGTTGAGGCGCGCTTGGAGATCGCTGCGTCATTCACCAGCGCCGTCGCTTCAGCCATAACGCCAACGGCAATTTCAAAGGGCGACTTGCCGCCCAGATCAAGTCCAATGGGACCGCGAAGTCGGCGCAAATGTTCTGCCGACACCCCGCGACGTTTTAGTCTCTCGAGTCTTTCGGGTAAGCGGCGTCTGGCGCCGAGCACGCCTACATAGGGCGCGGGAGACGCAAGCGCAGCGGTAAGCGCGTCCTCATCAAGTTCTGTGTCATGAGTGGCGACGGCGACGAAGGTCCAGGGGTCCAGTCCGATCTCTGCAAAAGCGTCGGGCGCCTCGCTGCGCCAATAGTTGACGGCGAGGTTGGAAGGGGGCGTGACAGGTCCGCGCGGTCGAACAAGGTGGGTTTGGTAACCTAGATCAATGGCCAGTCTCGTGATGGCCAATGCCGTTGGGTCCCCACCGACCACAATCATCCGCTTCTGAGGCGGCGAGGACAGTGACACCGAGAACGGAGACCAGGACGTTGAAATCGACGGGTATAGGCCTGTAAATTGCCCCTCTTTGCATTGGCGTTGATGGCCATCGGTTTGCCAGATCGCCGGCCGACGGCGCTCAAATAGAGCAAGCCAAGTCGCTGCAGCATGATCATCCGCGGCGAGTGGTTCAACGAGGAGCTCGATCCTCGCGCCGCAGAGAAGACGGATGTCCGGCCATGGGCTGCCTTCGCCATAGACCAGGCGACGAGGATGACCATCGATCAAGGCGGCTCGTCCATGAGCAGCGACGTCGGCTTCCACGCAACCTCCCGACAGGAAACCGCACAGGCGATCTTGCGTGATCAGCATCTGAGTTCCTGCAGGTCGCGGCGAACCTCCATCCGCGGCGATCAGGATGACCAGCGCTGCGGGTTCCGAACGCGCCCTGGCTTGGAGTAATGCGGGTCTCACATCGTCGGTCAGACCAAAGTCCGCCCAATCTGGATAAGCTGATGGGGACTCGAAGGTTGGGAAGTTTTCGGTCAACGTTTTCGTCCCTCTCCTGCCACATCAAAGCGCATCAAGATCGCCTTCCCGCTGCGCAACGCCGCAAGCTAGACAAAATCGCGCTTTTGCAAGACTTTGGATCAACGGCCCGTTCCCACCCATATTTCGCGCCAGATGGACCACACCGTCACCGTCTTGCCAAACGGGAAGGCTCGGGCGCTGCCTGGGATGGATGTGCCTCAACTGCGCACGACCTTCAGGATCCAGTTTTCGCATCTTACCCTTAAGCCAATCTAAGTCTTTGACCGCGTTCGACAGAAACCGACCGTCAAACACGTCGGTTGCGTCAGGTCTTTCCGACCTCGCGTCCCCTACCTCCCGCATGACCCGGAAACACTGATCTTCGAGGACAACGAGGGCTCCGGCGAGGGTGACCGTCCCCGCGGTTCCAATGGCAAGACGATCAAGAAGCCGCGCGATCCGCTTCGGTCTGGGCGGACGCTCCGCGCCACTGACACACGTCAGCAACGCCCCCAGTGCCCGAAACCTGTCAGGTCGTTCTAAAGCCTGGAGCGCTTCAATCTCAGCGTGGGCCTCGCCCCATTCCGAAAACGACACGCCCGATGCGAATGCCAAAAGATCCGGACTGGAAGTTTCAACGTTTGGAAGGGCGATGTCAGTAGATCCCAACAATCGCAGTCTGGTTCGGCCACGGGCGAAGCGCGAGTCGAGGTTCGTGGGATCGTCGACCCAGCTCATCCCGTGATGTCGCAACGCCGACCGCAGGGTCTCACGACGCGTGTTCAGCAGCGGGCGAAAAAGGACGAGTCCCCGTCCGGCAGGCCAGACAGGCGAAGCGCCCCAGACTTGGGGAATTCCAAGACCTGGCGTCTCGGAAGCGCGCATTTCAATCGCCTCGATCACATCATCTGCTGTGTGGCCGAACAGGATGACGCGCGCACCGGCGTCCCGCGCAGCATCCGCTATGAGTGTATGACGCGCCCGTCGGGCCGCAGCCGGCAGACCTGTAGAAGGCTTTTGGCCGGCCCAAACTAGGCCTTTCCAATCCGCACCGAGCTTCCCGGCGTTGATCCTTGCGAGTTCGGTCCAGCCAGGACTGTCGGGAGACAACTGGTGATCGACAGTCAAGGCGACGACCCTGCGCCCCACTCTTTGCGCGTAGGAAACAGTGGCGATCAACAGAGCCAGACTGTCTCCACCGCCGGAGAACGCGACAGCGATCGGCCTCTCGCTGGACAGATCAAGCCTTGTGTCGATCGCTTCGACAACAGATCGAAGAGGCCCTTCGAAGGCCGCATTTTGCAAGGCGGCGCCTAGCCTCCGCAGCCCAATTTGTCACGCGTCTGCGCCGCCCGCGTTTTCAACGTCGGCGTGGCGGTTTTTTCATATCGCCGCGAGAACTCTCCCATGGCTGCGCATGCGTCAGTCGTGCGTTGCGTTGCGGCGAGTGACCGAGACAGCTTGATGACGGCATCGGGCGCCCAGGACGACTTTGGCCACCCCTTCAGAGCGCGCGCATATGCAGCAGTGGCGTCACCGTGCAGGTCTCGAACCGAATAGCTTTCGCCCAGCCAGTAATAGGCCTCGGCCGTCTTGGGGTCGTTGGGATGGGACGTCACAAAGGTCTGGAAGGCCTGCGCCGCGCCGCCGTAGTCACCTGACACAAGCAGGCTGCGCGCGGTCTTGAATTCTCCACTATTGTCAGAGGCGGGCTCAGCGGCGGCGGTCGGCTTTTCAGAGTGGCGTGCGTGGGTATCCGCGGGCGGCGGCGGCGGCGACGTCAGCGTCACCACTTCACTCTCCAGCCGGGTCACCCGGTCGGTGAGGCCCTGGACCTGGGTCGTGCGGTCTGTTCGTTCTGCGTCAAGGGCCGTCCGCGCCAGATCGGCGCCATGATTGGACTGTTCCAACTCGCCCTGCAGTTTGCGAAGCGTGACTTCAAGATCGTCAACGCGCTGAGTCAACGCCGCCACGGCAGGATCGGGGCCCTCTGGCCTGACCTCCACAGGATGCCCCGTGTCGCGCGCCTGATAGACGATGGCGCGCAACTCCTTGACCTGCTTCTCGAGCCGCTCCACGCGACCCGGATCATCTGCTGCGCGAGCGGGCGCCGTGATCGACAAGACCGATAAGGCCACGAAGGCGGCGCACAAGAGCGGCTGCCGTCCGGCGAAGGTCGTGCCGCTAGAATGTGATTGAAGCATGATCTTGCGTTCCATTTCGTGTCTCAGGCGAACGCGCGATTTCACCCACCTAGGCGTGGAAAACGAGTCTGGCGCGCCGTCGGGATAAACCTGCGACGCGCCAGCTGGTCTTATTTCACACCGCCGGTCAGCGCGGTATGGCCATTACGATTATGAGCCCAGGCGTCTTCGCCGGTCCCGGAATCGACAGGCTGCTCTTTTCCGTAGGAGATCGTCGTGATGCGCGAGGCGGCGACGCCCTGTGCGATCAGGTAGGTCTTGATCGCTTCGGCGCGGCGGGCGCCCAGCGCGAGGTTGTAGTCCCTCGTCCCGCGTTCATCGCAATTGCCCTCGACACGGACTGCAACCTGCGAATAGCGGTTCAACCAGGCCGCCTGCGCAGCGAGGACAGCCTTGCCGTCGGCGCGGATCGCATACTGATCGAAGTCGAAATAAACCCTCTCGCCGGCGTTCACGACGAAGTCCTGCAAAGAGCCAGGCTTTGGTCCAACCGGTGCGGGTCTGGGCGCGGGCGGCGGCGCGACGGCCACAGGAGCGGGCGGTGGAGGCGGCGCAGGCGTCGGGACGGGAGCCGGAGGCGGCTTGGTCGCGCACGCGGCGAGCGCAGCGGTGAGGGCGACGGAAGCCGCGAGTTTGCCCCAGGAGGGCGACATGGTCTTCATGGTGCAAATCCTTCGGCTGAAGGGACGCGGTTATGCGCCCATAGATTAAACTCAAAAGCCACCCAACGGCGGGATATTAGCATTTCCGAGCGACGTCGAGAACAACGCGCAGGTGGAGCAAACAAGATCTTTCACTTCAAAAGCGGCGACCAGGCCGGATCCGTCGCGGAACCTGGATACGGAGACGGGCGCTCGTTCTGACCGTTGACGTTGACCATCCAGAGCTTGGGCGCTCCACCCCGGGTTTCGCGACTGAACATCAGAACGCGTCCATTGGGCGCCCACGTCGGGCCTTCATCAAGATAGGAACTGGTGAGCAGACGTTCACCTGTGCCGTCGGGCTTCATGACGCCGATATGGAAGATCGAACCTTCCTGTTTGGTGAAGGCGATCAGGTCGCCGCGCGGGCTCCATACGGGTGTCGTATAGCGACCTGCGCCATAGCTGAGGCGCTTTTGGCTACTGCCGTCAGCGTTCATGACATAGAGCTGCGGAGAACCGCCGCGGTCAGAGTTGAACACGATCTTTGATCCGTCGGGCGAATAGGATGGTGACGTGTCGATGGCAGGATCGTCCGTCAGCCGTGTCTGAGCGCCGGACCTCAGGTCCTTTACGAAGATGTCGGTGTTCCCGTTCCGCGAGAGGGAGAAAGCAACCTTCTGCCCATCAGGAGAAAACCGCGGAGCGAAGACCATGCCTGCGGCCTGACCGAGTACCTCATGACGGGCGGTCTCGATATTGAACAGATAAATGCGGGCGCTGTCAGGCCGGAGCGCCGTGTAGGTGATTTCCTGTGTATTTGTCGAAAACCGAGGAGTCATGACGATGTAGCCGCCGTCACTGAGATAGCTGGGATTGGCGCCGTCCTGATCCATGATGGCGAGCCGCGAGATCCGCTTGCCGCGCGCCCCGCTTTCCGCGACGAAGACGATCCGGGTGTCGAAATAGCCGTCTTCACCTGTCAGCTGTTTGTAGACCGCGTCGGAAATCTTGTGGGCGATCCTGCGCCAGTTGTCGGCCGTCGCGGTGAACTGAACGCCCACCAACTGCTGCTCATTGAACACGCTCCAGAGCCGGACATCGACCTGAAGTCGGCCGTCCGCATCCTGGGAGACCTGACCATTGACGAGATATTGGGCGTTCACGGACTTCCAGTCGGCGAACCTGGGAAGAACGTTGACGTCCAGGTTCTTCTCGACCATGGCCGCCGGCGCGAGAGGCCTGAAATAGCCTGATCGTTCGAGATTTCCGGCGATGACCTGAACAATGTCATCCCCGAGGGCCTGGGTCTTTGCGTCCACCCCACGAAACGGGGGAATGGCGATCGGCGCGGGTTGGACATTGCCTTGATTGATGTCGACATCGACACCCGCAAAGGCGGTTTGCGCCCCTGTAACCGCAATCGCCAAGGTCGCGAGAAGGATCAGGCAGGATCTATGAAATCGCACAAAACCGTTCATCGGCGACATGCGTCCTTGGCAATGAAGTTGAAGTTCACATCCCGCCATACCGTGTACTCTTCCCGCGGCAAACCGTCGTAAGGATCGGCCTGTTTGACCGCAGTCAACGCCCGCAACGCCGCAGCGCGGGTGACAGCGTTTTCAGCGCCGGTCATATCTTTGACCGATAGCAGTCGGCCCTCCGGCGACAGCTTTATATTCACCCTCACAACGACATTTGCGGTGTCTTCCACCCCGCAGTTGGGATTCCAAAGCGGGATCAGCTTTCCGGCGAGGTAAGACCGTGCGTCTGCCGAAAGTCCGGTTCCCGCACCCACGGCTTTGCGCGCAATGTCGGCGGTCTCAGCGTGGGCTGGCCCACGCTGCGTCGCGTTCGGGCGGCCCTCGGCGAGACTTGCCAGGTCCAGGGACCTCGCCTGTGGTTTTCCGGTTCGGGCGAGCTGATCAAGATCAAGAGACTTCGCAGGGTGAGCCTTCGCCAGATGATCCAGATCGAGCTTTTCCGGCGGCGCCGGTTTGGCGACCGGTTGTTGGGGCGCCGGCGCGGGCTTGGGTTGCGGCTCGGGTTCGGGAGCGCTGGCCTTCAGGGTCTCCTTCGCCTGAACCGCCGCGCTCGCGTTGGAAATGGCGCTGGCGGTGACGAGGGAAATCGGAGTCACTTCAACAACATGCGGCGGCGGCGCCGAAATGAAGCCGAGATAGCCCAGGCCGATCACTGCGGCGTGCAGGATGATCGCGCCAACGAGCGCCGGAAACCGGCCGCCACGGGGCTGTTGAACGCCGTAAGCGGGACCCATGGCGCCCGCCATCACGGTCGACGCAGCACGGACTTCGCGGGCTCGGCCGTCGTGTCCGTGACAAGGTTGATGTTGGAGAATCCGTTGCTCGACAGCTTGGCCATGACCTGGGCGACGATGGCGTAGGCGGCGGCGCCGTCAGCCCGCACAAAGACCGGCTTCTTTGAACCTGGCCCGGACCGCGCCAGAAGTCGAGGCGCCAGCTCATCGAGGGCGACCGCGTCTTCCTGCAGAAAAACCGAACCATCGCGACGGATCGTCACGGTCAAGGGCGCAGTCTGCTCATCCACCGCTCCGGCGTCCGTCTTGGGAAGATCGACTGGGACAGCCACGGTCAGAAGCGGCGCCGAGACCATGAAGATGATCAAAAGCACAAGCATCACGTCGACCAGCGGCGTGACGTTGATTTCGGTCAGCGCCGCATGTCCACGTGACCGCCGACGGCGTCCGCTGGACGACATCCTGACGCCGCCCGACGCCACGGTCAGACCCCTCCCCGTTCAGAGAGCCGGCGCGCCACCGCAGCCGCAAGGTCGTCTGCGAAGCTTTCCAGTCGGCTGATGAGCCGCTGCTGATCAATCGAGAAGGTGTTGTAGGCGATGTAGGCGGGGATAGCGGCGGCAAGACCGAACGCTGTTGCAAACAGGGCCTCCGAAATCGCCGGCGCAACGACCGTCAGGTTCGTATTTTTCATGACCGCGATATTTCGGAATGCGTTCATGATGCCCCACACCGTCCCGAACAGCCCGACAAAGGGCGAGGCCGTGGCGACGATGGACAGCGCGCCGAGCCCTTCGCTAGCGCGGCGTCCTGCTGCCGAAATCAAGCTTTCCATGGATCGATCCAAGGCGGTCAGGACTAAACCGGAATCCGCGCCGCGGGCTCGGCCTTCCCGCACAGCAAGCTGCACCATTTGCGGAAGCGGGTGACGCGGCGCGTCGCCCGCCCGCTTGGCCATGTCTTCCAATGATCGACCCTGCGCCAGCTCCGCTTCAAAGCGATTGGCTTCGCGCTTCATGGCGCCCAGCCTGAGCGCGCGGTCGATGATCACAGTCCAGGACCAGACGGAGGCGCCGATCAGGCTGATCATTACGCCCTTCACGACAACGTCAGCCCGGATAAAGGTGGCCACCAGACCGAAATTATCCGGGGTGACGGTCAAGCTGTCGATCATGTGCGGCTCCACATCCTGAGACTGCCGTATAGCCTGTACGCGGTGACGAAACTATGGCCCCGGGGTTTGAACGCGCTCACGAGTCGGAAGCCGGCGCGAGCCATGGCCGAACACGCTCGACAAGCACAGAGGGTGGTCGCCTGGGACGACCGGCAAGGTCGATGCAGGCGGCGAAAACCGTCGCACGCGCCAAGGTTTCCTCCCCACGCGATATGGATTGCCGAATCGTGAGCTTCGCACCCCGAAATGTGTCGTAGGTCGTGCGCACCAGCAACGCGTCGTCGATGCGCGCCGGCCGAACATAGTCGACTTCCAGTCGCGTGATCACGAAGGCTGCGGGGTCTGCGCGATCGAGCAGTAGGCTATGGTCGGCGCCGACCAGCCGAAGGAAGTCGGAGCGACCCCGCTCGAAATAGCGAACATAATTGGCGTGATAAACGAGGCCCGTGAAGTCGGTGTCTTCATAATAAACCCTCACAGGTAGCTGATGCTCGCGCCCAACGAACCATCCGGCGGAAGGGGCCGTATCGAGCGGCGCATCTTTCAAGGCTCGTCTCCGTCAAACTCAATGGCGGCGGTGATCCGGGGGCCGGACGTGGGCGGCGAAAGCCCCAGGTGCTTATACGCAAGATCGCCTGCGATCCGTCCTCTCGGGGTTCGCATGATGAACCCCTGTTGCAGCAGATAAGGCTCGATCACGTCCTCAACCGAGTCTCTCGCCTCGGCCAAAGCCGCCGCCAGGGTTTCTGCGCCCACGGGCCCCCCGCCGTAGGTGGTGATGAGGGCGTTGAGATAACGGCGGTCGAGACCATCGAGGCCAAGGGCGTCGACTTCCAATCGCTTCAGCGCACGAGCCGCTACTTGGTGATCAATTTCGGCGGCGCCTTCGGCTTCGGCGAAGTCACGCACGCGCCGCAGCAATCGCCCGGCGACGCGCGGTGTTCCCCTTGCGCGGCCAGCGATTTCGGCCGCGCCCTCCGGCGTCAGTGGTGCGCCGAGCTTTCGAGCCGCGTGTGCAAGCACCTTGCAGAGGTCTTGAGACGAGTAAAAATCAAGCCGCAACGGGATGCCGAAGCGGTCCCGCAAGGGCGTGGCCAGGAGGCCTGCTCGCGTCGTTGCGGCGACCAAGGTGAACGGCGCGAGATCGATGCGGACCGAACGAGCGGACGGCCCTTCGCCGATAATGAGATCCAGCACATGATCTTCCATCGCCGGGTAAAGGATTTCCTCGACTGCTGGAGGCAAGCGGTGGATCTCGTCGATGAAGAGGACATCTCTTGGTTCAAGATTTGTCAGGATCGCCGCAAGGTCGCCGGCCTTGGCCAGAACCGGCCCGGCCGTTGCGCGAAAACTGACCCCCAGCTCGCGGGCGACGATCTGGGCGAGGGTAGTCTTGCCGAGGCCTGGGGGCCCGAACAGCAGGACATGGTCCAGGGAGTCTCCACGGGTCTTGGCCGCATCGATGAAGATCTTGAGATTGGCCTTCAGATTCGGTTGGCCGACGAATTCGGCCAGTGTCTGCGGGCGTAGCGCGCGATCCGAAGGTTCACGCGCGTCACGGTCGCCCGACATCAAACGGGTCAACGTCCCACCTCCTGAAGCGACGCCTTGATGAGCGCGCTCAACGACGCGTCAGGATCAAGCCTCGCCTTCGCGGCCTCGACGGCACGCCGAGCGGAGGCGTCGGGAATGCCAAGACCGGCCAGAGCCGCGAGCGCTTCGCCATCCTTGGAAAAGGCGGTTTGACTGGGACTTCCGATAGCATTCGGCAGGCCCGCGTCGATCCCGCCGGCCAGGGGCTTGCCTTTCAGCTCCGTCACGATCCGCTGAGCCAGTTTCGGCCCGACGCCGTTTGCGCGAGCGACCGCCGTCTTGTCGTCCCGCGCGGCGGCGGTGGCGAGCTCCGCAGGCGACAGGATATCGAGCACCGACAGCGCCGCCTTCGGTCCGACGCCCTGGATCCCCTGCAGCTGAACGAACGTCGCCCGGTCCCCCTTCGACAGGAAGCCGAACAGCCGCGTCCCGTCTTCTCGGGTCTGGCTTTCAATATGAAGGGTCACGTGTTCATCCGGCGCCGGAAGCCTGGACAGCGTTCGCGCGCCGCAGCGGACGAGATAGCCGACGCCGTTGACGTCGATCAGGGCGTCCTCTCCCTCAATCTCGACCAAAAGGCCGCGGAGCCGACCGATCATGCCGCCCCCATCTGCATGGATCGACGGAGATGGGCATGGGCTATGGCGACCGCCAGAGCATCTGCGGCGTCTTCTCCCGGATCGCCGCAGGTCGGCAGAAGCCGGCGGACCATGAAGCCGATCTGGCCCTTATCCGCCGCACCCGCGCCAACCACCGCCTTCTTGACAGCGCGCGTTGCATATTCGGCCACAGGCAGGCCCGCCTTGGCGGGCGCGATGAGGCTGGCGGCGCGCGCATGCCCGAGCTTCAGGGTCGACGAAGGGTTCATGTTGACGAAGACCTCCTCAACAGCCGCCTCATCGGGACCGTGATCGGCGATGACTTGCGTGACGCCATCGAACAGGACGAGCAGCCGCTCCGCAAAATCCGCCTTGGCCGACGGGGAAATGACGCCGTGGGCCACGTGGGACAATCGGTTGCCGTCAACCGACACCACGCCCCACCCTGTTCGGACGAGGCCGGGGTCAAGCCCGAGTATGCGGAATCGATTCGTGTTCATCATGTGTTCTTACGACTGTCCCGCGCTTTTCGCTTCAGGGGAAGCCGCCTTTTTCGTTAACGGGCGGTAAATGCGCCCCGGCCGCTTGGCTTTCCAATCCATGGGCGCGCGAAAAATACCCGAAAAAGAAGGTGCAAAAGTTCTCATCGAAACATTAGGGTCGAACCGCTTTGGAGAACCACGCCATGACCAAGTTGATCGAGCTCACCTCCGCCTACGACGGTTTCACTTTCACGGCGCTTCATGCGGACGCCGTTGGTCGTCGCCGCGGCGGCATCATCGTGATCCAGGAGATCTTTGGCCTCGACAAGTATGTTCACGAGGACGTCGCCCGCTGGGCGGCGTTGGGGTTCGAGGTCATCGCGCCGTCCATGTTCGACCGGCAGGAGCGCGGGTACGTGGCGGGGCACGATCCTGACGGGTTCAAGACCGGCGTCGCCTACGCCACGGCCAACGGGCCCGACAACGCCATGGGCGACATCGAGGCCTGCGTTGCGATGCTCAGCGCCAAGGGGCCGGTGTTTCTCGTGGGCTACTGCTACGGCGGGACGATGACCTGGCTCGCCGCCAATCGTGTGACGGGGCTGGCTGCCGCGTCGTCCTACTATGGCGGCGGAGTGGCCGGAATGGCGGAACTCCCCCTTCATTGTCCGGTGATCGTGCACCTGGGTCGCAAGGACACCTACATGCCAGCCGATGACGTGAAGACGAAGGTAACCGCCGCTCACCCCGATGTTCCGGTCTACATCTATGAAGGCTCCGGCCACGGCTTCAACAATGACGGCGTCGAGGCGCAGGATCCTGCGGATGCGGCTTCGGCGAGAACCAGGACACTCCAGCTGTTCGAGGCGAACGGCGCCGCTTGATGGTCGCTCCGCTCAGGCTGACCAGTTCCGCAGACGGCTTCGTCTTCGAGGCTGCACATTTCCAGCCGAAAGAGGCTCGGCGGGGCGGATTGGTCCTGGTCCAGGAAATCTTCGGCGTGACCGACCACATCCAGGATCTGGCTCGCACTTTTGCTCACGATGGGTACGAGGTGTTGGCCCCGTCCCTCTACGATCGCAGAGCGCCGAGATTTCAGGCGGGCTATGACGAGGATGGGATCGCAAGGGGCCGCAGCTTGTCGGAAGCGACGCCTTGGTCTGAGGTGGAGAGCGATCTGCGCGCCTGCGTCGCGGCGCTGACGGGGCCGGTATTCGTTGTTGGCTACTGCTGGGGGGGGACGGCGGCGTGGCTCGCAGCAGCGCGTGTCCCGGGCGTTTCCGCTGTGTCCTCGTACTATGGGCGCCGCATTCCCGAACTGATCAGCGAGCCGCCGAAATGTCCTATCATTCTGCACTTCGGCCGTTCAGATCCCACCATTCCCCCTGAAACCGTGGCTAAGATCCGGGAACGCTACCCGGATCTTAGCGTCCATGAGTATGACGCGGGCCACGGCTTCGCATCGGACCGGCGCAAGGACTTTGTGGAAGATGCGGCGCGTTTGGCGCGATTGCGGACACTTCAATTGTTTCATCGGAATGCGGGCTTGGCCGGAGACGGCGGCGACTGATCTTTCAGGCTTCAGTGCGGCCCGCCAAAGTCCGGCTTTACCGGCGTCTCGATGTCGCAGATCGAGAAGTCGGCGCCTCGAACAGCTCTGGCATGATCGACGAGCTTGCGGAAATCGGAACCCATTGTGTTGAGGATCTTGAGTTTAGGCCTTTCAGCGTCCGGCAGATCGGCCATGACGGCGGCGCGCAGAATTTTGTCCGGGTGCACCGGCGGCTCGCCCACCGTCATGCTTCGAACGGCTTCAAGACCCTGGATCACCCTTCCGATCACCGCATAGTCCCGATCGAGTCTTCGGGCGGGGTCGCGCATGAAGAAGATTTCGCTATTGGCGCTGTCCGGGGCCTGATCGCGTCCCATTCCAACAACGCCGGCGCAAAACGCGCCCCAGGCGCTGACACGGTGGTCAGGAGACATGGCCATCCTCGCCTCGTCCACTGATTCGTAGGGTGACGATCCGATCAGGCCAAGCTGTCCCCCCACAGGTCTTGCGACGACCGCGTGCGGCGTGTCGGCGCCCATACGGAAGGTGAATTCAGGCGCAAGATTCGGCTCATCGCTCTTGCCGCCGTCACGATTGTTGGGATTGCCGGTCTGCGCAACAAAGCCATCAATCACCCGGTGGAACAGGAGGCCGTCATAGATGTTGCGACGGACCAGCTTCTTGATCTGAGCGACCGCGGCGGGCGCGAATTCCGGGCGCAACTCGACCACAATTGGGCCCTTGGACGTTTCGAACACCAGCGTGTTCTCGGCGTCGAGGCTCTTCCAGTCCGTGTAGGATGTTATCGGAAGAGATGTCAGCTCCCCAACTGTCGGGATTGCGGCCGACGCGGCCATGGGCGGCTTTGGCTTGGGCTTCGGCTTTCTGCGGCGTTTCGGCTTGGGCTTGGGAGCGGGCGCCCCCATTGTGTCGGACGCCCCTTCGACAGGCGAAGCGACGGTGGCGCCTTCCTTCGACGAGGTTGACGCTTCGGACTTGTCCCCGAAACTTTCCACGCCGACGGACTTTCCCGGCGGCGGAGGCTCGGCCGGCGCGATCGCGGGAGTGAGAGTGAGAAGTGCGGCCAGGATCAGACCAGCCGACATCGCCTTGGACGTCATCGCCACGCGCTCCGAAAAGGAGCGTTAGCCATAAGTTGAACAGGGTAAACGCAATGTGAGCGTCGAAAAAAAAGCCCCCGCGGAGGTCATCCGACGGGGGCCTGTTTCCAGCACGGGACGCGAACGTCCGGCGTCAGTGCGCCACGTTTCTCCAGATCTGCCGATAGGACAGATAGGTGAGACCTGTGAACACAAGGAGGAAGAGCATCACGGCAAGACCGGTTTGCTTACGCTCGACCATGTGAGGATCCGCAGCCCAGGCCAGGAAGGTGGCGACAGCGTGGGCTTCGTTCTCGGCGGTCGACGGCGTCTTGTCGTCAAACTGCACGCGATCCGGCGTCAGCTGCTTGGCCATCGAGATGAAGCCGCCTTCAGGGACCTTGTCCTTCGGGCCGGACCAGAAGGATCCCATGTCGCCGGGCATGTAGGGGTTGTAGTACTTGCCGTCCGGAACCGTCATGCCCTTCGGCGGCTCTTCATAGCCCAGAAGCAGCTTGTAAATGTAGGCCGGGCCACCTTCACGCGCCCGCGCGATGACGGACAAATCGGGTGGGAGCGCCCCGCCGTTCGCGGCGCGAGCCGCGTACTCATTCGGGAACGGCGCGCGGAAATGGTCAGCGGGCGTGGCCGTTCTTTCGATCACATCGCCCGTATCGTGATCAATATCCGACACCTTGTACTGAGCGGCGATCGCCTTGGCGTACGGGCTTTGAGCCGGCGGAAGATTGGGGTGCTTCGGGTCGTAGAACGGCCCGCCTGCCTGCGCCAGATCGCGGTAGGACAACAGCTTCATCGAGTGACAGGCCGAGCAGACTTCCGCGTAGACCTTGTAGCCGCGTTGCAGTTCGGCCTGATCGAAGACGCCGAACGGACCCTCAAAGCTGAACGACACGCCTTCCGCTTCCCGCGCCGTCGTCTTGGCCAAGGCCGGCTGTGCGGCGACCCCGAAGAGAGCGACCGCAAGAACCGCCAGCATGCTGACCCGAACACGGCTGAATGCGGTTCGGAACCCCATTGAAAGATCAGTCATGGGGATCAACCCTTCTTCTCAGGCGACGCGGTCGCGCCGGTCGGCATGGAGGCGCCGCCCTTGGGCAGCACGGGAGTCGAGATCGTATCCGGAACCGCCAGGGTCTTCTCGAACAGACCGAGCAGAGGCAGCACCAGGAGGAAATAGGCGAAGTAGTAGGTCGCCAGAACCCGAGACAACATCACCACCGTGAAGCCGGTCGGCTCCCCGGACACTGCGTCCTGCCCGACCGCGATAACCACATCGTCCGGGAGCTTGCCGCCGCACCAGCCGAGGCCAAGGGTCGCCGCGATGAAGATCAGGAAAAACCAGCGGGCCATCGGGCGGTAGCGCATTGAGCGCACCTTGGAGGTGTCGAGCCACGGCAACAGGAACAGCATGGCGATGGCGGAGAACATCAACAGCACGCCGATGAGCTTGTCCGGCACCGCTCGCAGGATCGCGTAGAACGGCAGGAAGTACCACTCCGGCACGATGTGAATCGGCGTGACGAGCGGGTTCGCTGGCACCTGGTTGTCTGCGTGACCCAGAGCTTCCGGCGCGAAGAACACGAACCAGGAGAACAGCAGCAGGAACACCAGGATCGCAAAGGCGTCCTTCACCGTGTAGTACGGATGGAAGGGCACCGTGTCTTCCTTCGACTTAACGTCGACGCCGGTCGGGTTGTTGTTCCCGGGCACATGCAGGGCCCAGATGTGCAGGCCAACGACGCCCGCGATCATGAACGGCAACAGATAGTGCAACGAGAAGAAGCGGTTGAGCGTGGCGTTGTCGACCGCGAAGCCGCCCCACAGCCAGGTTGTGATCGCCGTTCCGACGCCCGGGATCAGACGATCGAAGGCGGAGAACAGGTTGGTGATCACAACAGCGCCGTAATAGCTCATCTGCCCCCAGGGCAACACATAGCCCATGAAAGCCGTCGCCATCATCAGAAGGTAGATGACGCATCCGAGGAGCCACAGGATTTCGCGCGGCGCCTTGTAGGAGCCATAATAGAGCCCGCGAGCAATGTGGACATAGACCGCCAGGAAGAACATCGAGGCGCCGTTGGCGTGGATATAGCGGATCATCCATCCATGGTTCACGTCGCGCATGATGTGCTCGACGCTGTTGAAGGCGAGGCCGGCGTTGGCGACGTAGTGCATCGCCAGGACCAGTCCAGTCACGATCTGGATGACCAGACATACCGCGAGGATGCCACCAAAGGTCCACCAGTAATTCAGGTTCTTCGGCGTCGGGAAATCGATGGCGGTGTCATGCGCCATACGCAGGATGGGAAGACGGACGTCGAGCCAGCGCTCGAACGATGTCTTGGGTTCGTAAGTCGAATGTCCGCTCATGGGTCGTTCGCGCCTTAGCCGATCTTGACCTTGGTGGGTCCGGTGAATTCGTAATCTGGCAGTTCGAGGTTCTTCGGGGCCGGCCCCTTACGAATACGGCCCGCCGTGTCGTAGACCGATCCGTGACAAGGGCAGAACCAGCCGCCGTAATCGCCGGTTCCAAAGCTAGGTACGCATCCAAGATGCGTACAGACGCCGATCAGAATCAGCCATTCCTGCTTGCCGGGCTTCGTGCGCGATGCGTCGGTCGCTGGGTCGCGCATGTCGGCGTGGTCATCTTTCACCGCGGCGGCGATTTCCGCGGGCGTCCGGTGGCGGACGAAAACGGGCTTGCCGCGCCACAAGACCACAAGCTGCTGACCCGGAGTCACCTTGCTGATGTCCTGTTCGATGGACGCAAGCGCCAGCGTGTCGCCGGACGGGTTCATCTGGTCGATGAACGGCCAGACAGTCGCCGCCACGCCGACCGCACCCGTCGCCATGGCGGCGATGTGGATGAAGTCCCGGCGATGGGGTTCTTCCCCATGGGTTTCGTGAGCAGTCTCAGCCACGTCGTCGCCCCTCGTCTGGCTTCCGCCCCCTCGCGGACGGGCGGAACCTAGTGATACACCCCGAAACCACCTTGCGCCGTCTCAAGAACGGTGCGGGCTTCAGGCCAGCGTGTCTTTAAGCCCGTAGGGCCCGTCGTCGCAAGAGCGCCGTTGGGTCGAATTCTCACGGACTCAACGCTGTGATGGGAGCGATTAGAATGCGGCTGGCCCTTTTTCAACCCGACATTCCACAAAACCTCGGCGCGGCGATCCGACTATCGGCGTGTTTTGGGGCTCCACTCGACGTGATCGAGCCCTGCGCCTTCCCTGTTTCGGACAGATCGCTCAAGCGCGCTGCGCTGGATTACGGCCCCCAGGCCGACATCAGGCGCCACGACAGCTGGCGCCTTTTCCTCAAGGCGCCGGAACGATCCGCGGGCCGGCTAGTGCTCTTTTCCACCAAGGGCGCCACCCGGATCGATCAATTCCGCTTCGAACCGGACGACACGCTTCTCTTCGGGCGGGAGAGCGCCGGCGCCCCACCGGAGGTCCACGACCGCGCAGATGCGGCGGTCTGCATTCCCATTCGCCCCGGGACCCGATCTTTAAATCTTTCCGTATCCGCCGGCGTCGCTCTCTATGCGGCCTTGACCTCGACCGGACGGCTCTAGTCGGGCCTGAGCTCGGCTGGTCAGCCGCCCGACGCCAGCGCCTTCATCAGCCGATAGGTGAACTCGACCTCCTGGTCGAACACCTCCACCCCAATCCGTTCATCCCGGCCATGGGCGCGACCATCGTCGAGGTCGTCCCAGATGGCGTCGACGCCATAGCTCGGCATGCCTCCAAGACGGGTAAAGGCGCTGTCCGTCGCACCTGGGGACATGATCGGCAAAAGGATGGCGTCAGGCCACATCCCGGCCTTCACCGACGCAATCGTCTTCAAGAGTTTCGGCGAAGGCGGCGATTCCGGGCTGGCGTCTCCGGGATAGAGGTCGGTCAAAGTGATCGCTGGGTCGTTCAACACCTTGAGAAGCGTCGCCTTCACCTGGTCGAGAGGCTCGCCCGGCAGGACGCGGCACTGAATGGTCGCCTGCGCGCGCTGTGGCAGCGCACTTTCCGCATGGCCCCCGGAAATCTCCGTCGCGGTGCAAGTGGTTCGGAACAGGATGTTGGTCTCGACCACACTGGACAGTCTGGCGACCACCTCCGCGGGAGGTTCCGGTCGGCTCATCGCCAGCATGTCCGCGGCGACCTGTCCGGTCTCGAGTTTCGATCGACCGGCAAAGTAGAGCTTGACTGTTTCCGTGACATGCGCCGGGAACGCGTAGTCACCAAGCCGCCCTAAAGCGCGGGACAGATGAAAGATCGGATTGGCTGCGGTCGGGCGGGACGAGTGCCCCCCCTTGTCGGTGATCTCGACCCGGTAGGTCACATAGACCTTTTCACTGGTCTGGACTCCAAGATAGAGTTTTCGACCGTGCTTCACTCCGGCCTCACCGCCGTCGGGGTTGATGACGAGCCCAGCATCGACGAGAGAGCGGTGCGTCTTGACCAGCCAGTCGACTCCGTTTGCGTCGCCGCTCCCCTCTTCATCCGCTGTGAAGGCGACGATGATGTCGCCCTTGGGCTTGAAACCCTCGCGTTTGAGACGAATGAGACTTTCGAGGGTCGCCGCATCCTGCGACTTCATGTCGACCGTCCCGCGACCGTAGAACCAGCCGTCCTTTTCCGTCAGCACGAAGGGGTCAAACGTCCAATCCTCCCGGCGGGCGTTCACCACATCCAGATGGCAGATGTAGAGAATCGGTTTCGCCTTCCCACTTCCGTGCAGCCTGACCACGACATTGCCCTTGGTCGGGTGATCGGGCGGCGCGATCACGGTAATATCCTGTCCCACAAAACCCGCCGCGCGCAGTCGGGCCGCAACTGCGTTCGCAGCCGCCGTGGTGCCGTGGTCTTGCTGAGTGTTGAGTTCGATCAGCTCCTTCAGCAAAGCCCGCCCGAGCGCCTGATCCGCTGGCGGGGGAGTCAACGTGCCCGCCAGCGCTGGGGAAACGGGTGCGAAAACCGCCAAGATGGCGGCCAGAGCGGATCGTGAAAACATCGTGGGTTCCTCAAGGTCGAGCTTCACGATGACGCGTCCTGCCGATCAGGTAAACTGCGACCTCGTGGACAAGATGGCGCGAGAGGGCGTAGAACCGCCGCCAAATTGGAGCGCCGTGCTCCGAATCCCAATCCAAGAAGACCAGACGACCGAACATGGCCGGCCATTCCAAATTCAAGAACATCCAGTTCCGCAAGGGCGCGCAGGACAAGAAGCGCTCGAAGCTTTTCTCAAAGCTCTCGCGGGACATCACCATCGCAGCGAAGAACGGCGTTCCTGACCCAACATCAAACGCAAGGCTGCGTCTGGCCATCGCCAACGCCCGGGCCGAGTCCATGCCAAAGGACAACATAGATCGCGCGATCAAGAAGGCCTTGGGCGGAGAAGCCGACAACTACGAGGACATCCGTTATGAAGGCTTCGGGCCGGGGGGCGTGGGGCTGATCGTCGAAGTCCTCACCGATAATCGCAATCGCGCGGCCGCGAATGTTCGCTCAACATTCTCCAAAAATGGGGGAAACATGGGCGAAAGCGGTTCCGTCGCGTTCATGTTCGACCGTTTGGGTCAGATCATCTACGCGAAATCCGCCGGAACTGACGACCAGATCATGGAGGCGGCCATTGAGGCTGGAGCGGAAGATGCTGAAAGCGATGAGGATGGTCACACCATCTTCACCGCCTTTGAGGATCTCGGCGCCGTGATCGAGGCTCTGGAATCAACCCTTGGCGCGGCCAAGTCGACGTCGATCATCTGGCGTCCCAAGACTTTGACCCCGGTGTCGGGAGACGAATGCAGCACCCTGATGAAGCTCATCAACGCCCTGGACGATGATGACGACGTCCAAAACGTCTTCGGCAATTTCGACATGAGCGACGAGGACCTCGCTCGGTTCATGTCCTGAGACCAAATGTCACCGCCCCGCAGGTCGTCAGACCGCGGGGCGCATGATTTGGGTTGGACATTCCAGAAATCAACGGCTGGCGCTGTCAGATGGTGCGGGCCGCGACAATGCGATGTCTTTTGACACCAGCGGCGCGCAAGCCTCCAGCGCCTGCACAGCGGCTGCGTGGCGATAGCCTGGGCGCGACGCCTGAACAGTTGCTTGTTCCCGGGCCTGATCGGCCATGATCCACGCGAGATGCTCGCGACCCGCGCCTTGACGGCCGACGACGTCGTTGATGGCGGAGGTGTTGTAACCTGCGCCCTGGGCGAAACCTGCACAGCGTGCGGCGTTGATGAAACCGACGTCCGTCAAACGGGTCTCCGCCGCGTTGGCCTGAGTGCCGGCCAACGCGCCGGCGACCAATACAGTAGCCGCAAGCAGAAGTGGGGCAGAATTCGAAACAAACATCTCAATTTTCCTTTCAGGTTGGCCTATTAACTCGGGCAGCAGCGATGTTGCTCATGCCCCTCAAATCAACTGTCACCGTTCTAACAATTCCATTTCAAAAGTAGAGTTACAAATTGCTCATATTGATTTATGAAAATTCCGTAATATTGCATTTGTGAATTTTATTACACAAATGAACTCGGCGTAATATTTGAAGGCCAGTCCATTGAAATGTCCAGTCTGAGTCTGCTAACATTTCGCAATGTCCGCTGACCCCTCCCAGTCTATAGCGACGCCTTGCGTGAAGGTCTGTATGGTCGACGGCGAGAGCGGTTTGTGCCTCGGCTGCTATCGCACCCTGGCTGAAATCGCGGGCTGGGCCCGGCTGGACGTTGAAACAAGAGCGGCGCTGATCGCTGAACTTCCCGAGCGACAGTCGCGGATCGCACCCGAAAAACTGGGGCTCGTTTGAGCGATAATTGAGCCGGAATCAGTAAGCGGGGCAAATTCCCGGGCGGCTGGGCTTGGCAGGGACTTGGCGGCGTGATTCAAGCTTTGGATGGCGTTTCCTCCTGAATCGTTTGACGATTTGTCCCTTGGGGATCTTCGCCGGGCTGTTGCGACCCTGGCGGCTCAGGGTGAGCGGCTGCAGAACGAGGTATCAGCGCAGGCGGAGGTCATCGCCGAGCTGAAGCTCACGGTCTCGGCCCGCGACGCCAAGATTGCTGAACAGGCTGATGAGATTGCCCGCTTGAAGGGCTTGCCGCCACGGCCGAAGTTTAAGGGCAAGCCCTCGGGTATGGAGCAGGCCACATCGGGACGAGGCGGCGGCGCGAAGGGCAAAGGTAAGGTCGGTCGCGGCTCCAAGCGCGACAAGCTGACGGTGACAGCCGAGATCAAGGTGAAGGCGACGGCAGTTCCGTCGGGTTCGCGGTTCAAAGGCTACGAGGACGTGGTCGTCCAGGACCTGCGGATCCAGGCGGACGTAATCCTCTACCGACGGGAGCGTTGGGAGACACCGGAGGGGATGCGGATCGTGGCGCCGATGCCAGCGGGGGTGATGGGCGGCTTTGGGCCGGAACTGCGACGGTTCATTCTGGCCTGCCATGTTCAGGGCCAGG
Source organism: uncultured Caulobacterales bacterium (assembly GCA_903903715.1). Taxonomy (GTDB): domain Bacteria; phylum Pseudomonadota; class Alphaproteobacteria; order Caulobacterales; family Caulobacteraceae; genus CAIMFV01. The sequence goes on along the minus strand of CAIUZX010000061.1, from coordinate 7,191 downwards.
TCACCGCCGAGCGGCTGACGGGGATCTTGAACGGCATGGGGCTTTTGATCTCCAAGCGTCAGGTCGTGCGCTTCCTCAGCCAAGGGCTCGAAGATCTTGAGCGTGAAGATCAGGCCGTCCTCAAGGCGGGATTAGAGACTGGGCGCTGGATTACGGTCGACGACACCTCCGCTCGCCACGCCAACAAGGACATGTTCACGACCCAACTCGGCGATGATCGCTTCGCCGTGTTCAGGACGGGTCTGAACAAGACGCGTCGCCGGTTCCTCTCGGTTCTTCAGTGCGGGCGAGACGATTACGTGGTGGACGAGGCCGCCCTGGACCGGATGCGGCAGATGAACCTCTCTGGGCGCCTGGTCGCAGCGTTGGCGGCGCATCAGAACAAGCGCTTTACGCGAGAAGCCGACTGGCGCTCCCATCTGACTGGCTTGGGCTTCGACAAGTTGAAGATCACGCCCGACCCAATGAACGTCGCCACAGAAGGCGCCCTCTGGGGCGCAGTCAACGAACAAGGGCTGGTTAAGGGCACGGTTATCGTCTCCGACGGCGCCGGCCAGTTCTGCGTCGCTGACCACGCCCTCTGTTGGATCCACGCCGAGCGGCTCGTCTATAAACTCGAGCCGACCAACCCCGCCCACCGCAAGGCGGTGGATCTGAGCCGCACCCTGATCTGGTGGTTTTACAAAGACCTGAAGGCCTACAAACTCGATCCGGCGCCCAAGCGCGCCCGGATGATGCGGGCACGGTTCGATCGGATCTTCACCAAGAAGACCGGCTTCATCCTCTTGGACAAGCAGCTTCGCCGCCTGCACGGCCATAAGAATGAGCTCCTCCGCGTGCTCGACCGTCCCGAGATCCCGCTTCACACCAACGGGTCGGAAAACGACATCCGAAGCGTCGTCACCAAGCGCAAGATATCCGGGGGCACGGTCAGCGACGCCGGCAAGGTGGCGCGCGACACGCTCCTTGGTCTCATGAAGACGTGCGCCAAGCTCAACGTCTCATTCTACCAGTACTTGGGGGATCGTCTCGCCGTTCCACACGCACAGTCCATCCCGCCGCTCCCAGATCTGGTCAGAATCGCCGCAGCGTAGCCCGGAAATCTGCCCCGCTTACGTGGTCCTTGTGCTTCCGACATTTGCTCGGCGGCAGGTGCATCAGGGGGCAAATGTCGGAATCGGACCGCTAGACGCGCCGGAGCCTCCCGGCCTTCGCTGACGCCCCGCTTCATCTTGACGGCGGCGGGGCTTGGTCGTCACATGACGCCACACACACAACAGGAAACGGTCCATGTCACACGATGAGAACGCGCCCCGGGCGGGCTTCACGGCGATGGTCGATGCGACGGCGGAGGATTGGCAGTTGATCGCCGAACAGATGAAGCCGTTCCAGCGCGGCCTCGCCGACCGGGTGCTCGATCACCTGAAGCTGCTGCAGGGCGACTATGGCGGGTACTCCGTCGACCGGTTCGAGCACAGCCTGCAGACGGCGTCCCGCGCCCTGCGCGACGGTCGGGATGAGGAATATGTGGTCTGTGCGCTCCTGCATGACATCGGCGATACGCTGGGATCGGCCAACCACGCCGACGTCGCCGCCGCGATCCTGAAGCCCTACATCTCGGAGGCCAATCACTGGATGATCGCCAATCACGGCATCTTCCAGGGGTACTATTTCTTCCACTATCTCGGCCTCGACCGAAACATGCGCGACCAGTATCGCGGCCATCCGCATTTCGAGCACTGCGCCCAGTTCTGCCATCTCTACGACCAGAACGCCTTCGATCCCGCCTATGAGAGCCTGCCGCTGTCGACCTTCGAACCGATGGTGCGCAAGGTGTTTTCGCAGGTGAAGACGTCGATCTACAAAAAACCCCAAGCCGCCTGATCCGGCGGCCTGGGGCCTGTTTCGCGCAGCTTAGCGGGCGTCGGCGTAGAGCTTGACCACCCGATAGAGATAGTCGCGACCTTCCATCAGCGAGCGCACCAGGATTCGCTCGTTCAGCCCGTGCACGCCGCTGCTGGCGGGTTCGGAAAACATGCCGGAAAGGCCGTAGGTCGGCACGCCGCCAGCGTTCAGATAGCGCCCGTCCGTGGCGCCGGTCGACAGGGCTGGGATCACCGGCACGCCCGGCCACATGGCCTTGGCGACCGCTTCCGCCGGTCCCATCACCTTCGCCGACAGCGGGGGCGGCGGCGGCGTGGGGGAGATCTCCCCCGACAGGGTCACCTTCACGCCGGGATCGGCAATCACGCGCTCCAGCTCCGCCCGCACGTCCGTCGCCGAGACGCCCGGGAAGATGCGGCAGTTGATGTTCGCGCCCGCGCGCTGCGGCAAGGCGTTGGGGGCGTGTCCGCCGTCCAGCAGGGTGGCGACGCAGGTGGTCCGCAGCATGGAGTGCCAGCTCGGGTCCCGCGACACGATGGCTTCGGCCGCCGCATTGGTCGGGTCCTTGGCCAGGGTCGCCATCGCGTCACCGCGCTCGCCGCCGATCAGAGGCGCCGTCCTTGCGAAATAGGCCTTGGTCGTGTCGTTCATCTGCAGCGGAAAATCGTACTTGGACAAACGCCCGAGCGCTGCGGCGAGCTGATAGATCGCGTTGGACGGCACGGGCCGCGAGGAGTGTCCCCCCGGGTTGGTCGTCTCGATCCGGTAGTCCTGGTAAACCTTTTCACCCGCCTGAATGCCGAGATAGACCCGCTTGCCCGAGGCGTCGAGCAGCCCGCCCGCGCCTTCGTTCAGCGCGAATTCGGCGTCGATCCAGTCCTTGTGGGTCTTCACGAGCCAGTCTGCGCCGTTGAAGGCTGCCGAAGACTCTTCGCCGCAGGTGAGGGCGAGTTTGATGTCGTGGCGGGGGCGGAAGCCCTCCTGCTTGTATCGGATCATGGCGTCCGTGAAGCTGGCCGCCATCGCCTTGTCGTCGGAGACGCCGCGAGCGTAGAAGTAGCCGCCTTCCTCGATCAGGGTGAAGGGATCCCGGGTCCAGTCCTGACGCTTGGCTTCGACCACGTCGATATGGGCGAGGAGCAGGACGCCCTTCGCCTTCGGGTCGCGGCCGTGCAGCACGGCGACCAGTCCGCCCTCCTTGGGGTGATCGGGGCCTGCGAAGACATGGATGTCGGCATCGGTGTAGCCGGCGGCCTGCAGGCGCTTGGCCATGCGCTCCGCCGCCAGGGTGCAGTCGCCCTGGGAGAGGGTCGTGTTGGTCTCGACCAGTTCCTTGTACAGGGCGCGGAACGCCGGTTCCGTCGGGTCCGAACCCGCGGCCTGAGCGGCGCCCGTCGTCGCCAGAGCCACCGCAACGGCGGCGAAAACCCTTGATTTAAACATTGCAGCTCCTGACTTGTCGCGCCTCTTCAGGCGATCACACTTCCGAATGGCGCGCAAGCGGCGTCATGGGCGCGAGCCGCCTCTGGCGTTCAGGCCGCGTTGACCTCGCCCGAAGCCTGGCGTTGCGGCGCCTTGCGCTGGCGCAGAGGGAGGGTGAAGCTGACCGTCGTGCCGCGACCGGGTTCGCTGGCCATGTCGAAGCGACCCTCATGCAGCTCCACCAGCGACTTGGAGAGGGCGAGGCCAAGGCCGGTGCCGTGCTGGGTCTTGGCGTGCTGATGCTCCACCTGTTGGAAGGGCTGGGCGAGGCGGTCCAGATCTTCCTTGCTGATGCCGATGCCGGTGTCCATCACGCTGATCTGCACGACCTCGCCGACCGCGCGCGCCGCGATGCGGACCTGCCCGCCGCGCGGGGTGAACTTGATGGAGTTGGACAGAAGATTGAGGATCACCTGCTTCACGGCGCGGTGATCGGCTTCCACGCGGGGGAGGTCGGGCATGTCCAGGCTGACGACCAGCCCCCCGTCATCGGCGCGATTGCGCATCAACCGGACCGCTTCCTCCGCGACGCCGCTCAGGTCGACCTGCTCGAGGTGCAGGCTGTGCTTGCCCGCTTCGATCTTGGCCATGTCCAGGATGTCATTGATCAGCGCGAGAAGATGGTGGCCGGAATTGTGGATGTCCTGCGCGTACTCGACATAGCGGCGGTCGCCGAGCGGCCCGATCATCTCCTTGGCCATCATTTCGGAGAAGCCATTGATGGCGTTCAGCGGCGTGCGCAGTTCATGACTCATATTGGCCAGAAATTCGCTCTTGGCGGCGTTCGCCTGCTGAGCCCGGATCTTCTCCTGTTCGTACTTGGCCGCAAGATCGGCGAGCTGAGCGCCGTTTTCCTCCAGCCTGACGACCGCGCGCTGCAGCGCCTGCTCATTGCGTCGCCGCGCCTCTTCCTGACGCTTCACGGCGGTGATGTCTGCGGCGGTCATCACGACGCCGTTGTCTGAGGTCCGCCGTTCCGAGATCTGCAGCCAGCGCCCGTCGACCATTTCGGCCTCGCGCACGTCTGGATTGGCGTCCGGCGCCGGACGGTGATCGCGCACGGCGATTTCCGCGACCTGCTGGATCACATCCCGGCTGGTGCCGGGCTTCAGGAGACGCGCATCGAGGGCGAAGAAATCCTGATAGTTCTTGTTGCACATGACCAGGCGCCCGCGCCGGTCCCAGAGGACGAACGCCTCCGACACGGACTCGATGGCGTCATTCAGCCGCGCTTCCGCCGCCAGCCCGCGCGCTCTGGCGATCCGTTCCCGCGTGACGTCGAGGGCCACGCCCATGATCGCGGCGTAGCCGAGCTCATCCCGCTCGCCGATGCCCTGACCGCGGCAATCGATCCAGGAGTCGCCGTTGGGCCCCGGGACCTTGAAGGTCACGTCGAACGCCCCGTGCTCCGCCGCGTCGACCAGCGCATTCCGAACCCGCTCACGGTGCTCCGGCGCGATGCGCGCGAGGACGTCGTCGCCCTTCGCCAGACCGCCGCCGCCCCATCCGAACATGATCCCGGTCAGGTCCGACAGGTCCACCATGTCTTCCCGGATCCGCCACTCCCAGATCCCGCAGTGCGCGGCCTCCACGGCGCTGCGGAACTTGCGTTCGACTTCCATCCGCTCCCGTTTCGCGAGTTCGGCGGTCCTCGCCTGCCGGAACACGACGAGGGAGAGGCACAGGCTGATTGCGACGGGGGCGAGCAAGGCGATGGTGTCCTGCACCAGATGATTGCCGGACGCCTGTGTGATGTCGGCGACCGGCTGGGCGGCGATGGCCGACAGGTTGTCGCTTTCGACGGGAACGACGGACATGCGAAACTGGCGGTCCGCACTCGGCGGCTTGACCACCGTTTCACGCCCGGCCTTCAGGTCGTCTTCGAGCTGCGACAGCGAGATGCCGAAGGCGGCGTCGACGTTCGCGCCGGCAAGACCGTTTTCGGACGCCGAGATGATCTGGCCGGATTTCAACACCAGCGCGGACGTCAGGGCGGCGCTGAGCGGCGTCTTGATAAAGGCGCCCTCCCGTAGGGCGATGATCAGGACTGTGTTCGGCGAATTGCGAATGTGCTTCGAAAAGACGACATCCGAAACGGCGCCAGTGCGCTGGGCCAGCATCAGTCCTGCGGGGTAGGTCGCCGTGCGCACCCAGTCGACCCCGACCGCCGGGCCGGCGACGCCGACAAGCTGACCATCCTGGACGATCGCCACAGACGCCGCTGAAGCCCCGCCGAGCTTGAGCGCGCTGGCGGCCAGATCGTTGGCGCTGGTGCCCGGAGACAAGGCGGCAAGTCGCTCGACGGCGTCCGCCGCCGACCGTATTGGCGCGAGCACGATGGCCGCATGACTGGCGAGCGCCGCCGCGCCCGGCGACGGATCCGAAGCCGCGGTGGCCGAACGATGGATGCGAATGCCCACGAAGATCGTGTAGGCAGCCAGGAACAGCAACAGGGTGAGGACGAGCACCCGGACCGGCGCCGGAAACGACGAAGGCTCAGATGCGACGACCGCCGCCGGCGCTTCCGCCAAGCCGCGTTTCGCGTCATCTTTGCGCGCCGATGCGGCCAAGCCCGTCCCTCTCAAATCGTCAAACCTGAAAGAGTCTTAGTCTGATTTGCCTGGGTCTTGTCACCCGCCGATCGCACGCGTGACGATCTCCGTTACGTTTTTTGACAGGCTGTTTGCGTTCGCGATGCGGTCGAGTTCCGCCCGCATGAGGCTGGAGAGGCCCGGCAGGTAGCGCGCCCATCCGGACAGGGGCTCGACGAGGCGCGCCGCCACCGACGGGTTCACGCCGTCCACCGCCAGGATCTGGTCCGCCAGGAAGCGGTAACCGGCGCCGCTGGGGTCATGGAACAGGGCGGGATTGCCGATCGAGAATCCCTGAACCAGGGACCGCAGCCGGTTGGGATTGCGGATGTCGAAGTCGGGATGCGCGGTCAGGCCCAGCACGCGACCGAGGGTGTCCGGCGCCGGGCAGCGCGCCTGGATGGAGAACCACTTGTCGATGACCAGCGGCTCTTCCTTCCACTTGGCGTAGAACTCGGCCAGCGCCTCGTCGAATGTCGCGCCGCCGATCTGCGACAGGGCGGAGAGCCCCCCCATCTGGTCGGTCATGTTGCCCGAGCCCTTGAAGTGCCCCTTCGCCCGCGCCGTCGCGTCCGCGCTGGGAAGAGCGACGATCAGGTCGAGCGCCATGTTGCGCAGGGCCCGGCGTCCGGCCTGCTCGCCGTCGGGGGAGAATTCGTCCGCCGACTGCAAGGTCATGTGCAGGGTCCGCAGCATCTCGCCGAGATGCGCCGACACCCGTGATCGCAGGGCCTCCCGCGCGTCCCGCAGGGCTGCGGGGTCGACGGGAGCGGGGGCGAGCAGGGCGAGGTCGGATTCTGATGGCAAATTCAGAACAAGGGCCCGGAAGGCGTGGTCGGCGGTTTCGTCCGCCAGCGATTTTCCAAGGGCCGCCGCGAAGCGCGCTTCCCCCGTTTCGTCCGGCGCGCCCGACGCCCGCGACAGGATGAGATCGCGGGCCAGGATCTGCCCCGCCTCCCAGCGGTTGAAGAGGTCCGCGTCCGCGCTCAACAGCACATAGAGATCGTTTGGAGTCCCATTGGGGCGCCGCAGGGTGACCGGTGCGGAAAAACCGCGCAGGGCGGACACGACCGGCTGCGTCGCGACCTCCGTCAGGGTGAAAGTCTGTTCCGCCTCGGTCAGGACAAGCACATGCTCGCTCGCCATGCGCGTCCCGAGCTTCGACGACAGGTGGTCTCCGTGAGGGCTCAGAAGGCCGACGCGAACCGGGATCGGAACGGGCGACTTGGTCGGC
>CAIUZX010000060.1 GCA_903903715.1 uncultured Caulobacterales bacterium | reverse complement strand
GAAATCGGCGCGATGATCGCCAAGGCGATGGCCAAGGTCGGAAACGAAGGCGTGATCACGGTGGAAGAGGCCAAGAGCCTTGAAACCGAACTCGACGTCGTCGAGGGCATGCAGTTCGACCGCGGCTATCTGTCGCCGTACTTCATCACCAACGCCGACAAGATGGAAGCCGTCCTCGAAGAGCCGCTCATCCTGCTCTTCGAAAAGAAGGTGTCCTCGCTGCAGCCTCTGCTTCCGGTTCTGGAAGCTGTCGTGCAAAACGGCCGTCCGCTGGTGATCATCGCCGAAGACGTTGAAGGTGAAGCGCTCGCGACCCTGGTCGTGAACAAGCTGCGCGGCGGTCTCCGCGTCGCAGCCGTCAAGGCGCCTGGCTTCGGCGATCGCCGCAAGGCGATGCTGGAAGACATCGCGATCCTGACCGGCGGTCAGGTGATCTCCGAGGACCTGGGCATCAAGCTTGAGAGCGTCACGCTCGACATGCTGGGCAAGGCCAAGAAGATCACCATCACGAAGGACGACACCACCATCGTGGACGGCACGGGCGAGCGTTCGGACATCGAAGCGCGCATCGCTCAGATCAAGCGCCAGATCGAAGACACCACGTCGGATTACGACAAGGAAAAGCTGCAGGAGCGTCTCGCGAAGCTCGCGGGCGGTGTTGCGGTCATCCGCGTCGGCGGTTCGACCGAAGTCGAAGTGAAGGAAAAGAAGGACCGCGTGGACGACGCGCTCAACGCCACCCGTGCGGCGGTCGAAGAGGGTATCGTCCCCGGTGGCGGCGTTGCGCTCCTGAAGGCTTCCAAGGCTTTGGAAAACCTCAAGGGCGACAATGACGATCAGAATGCAGGCATCGCCATCGTGCGTCGCGCCCTGCAGTCGCCGATCCGTCAGATCGCCGAGAACGCGGGCGTTGAAGGTTCGATCGTCGTCGGCAAGGTTCTCGACCACAAGGACGCGACCTTTGGCTTCAACGCTCAGACCGAGCTCTATGTCGACATGGTCAAAGACGGCGTCATCGACCCGGCCAAGGTCGTGCGTACGGCTCTGCAGGATGCGGCTTCGGTCGCCAGCCTGCTGATCACGACGGAAGCGGCGATCTGCGAAGCGCCCAAGAAGGCCTCCGCCGGCGGCGCCGGCGGCATGCCGGGCGGCGGCATGGGCGGCATGGGCGACATGGACTTCTAAGTCCACGACCCGGCGTTTCGCCGGGGCGTTCGCTTACAGCTTAGGGAAAGCCCCGGTTCGCAAGGACCGGGGCTTTTTCGTCACGTGCGGGCGCTGCGAGGTCGAACCACGCCTGCGCAGCTTGACCGCAGGCGACGTCATGGGCAAACCACGATAGACTTCACATCCGGACCCGCTATTTGGGGCGTCGGGGCCTGGGACTTGTAAACATGACAAAATCCGTGTGGACGAAACTCGCGCGAGAGATGCGGTTTGTCTCCGGACTCTATCGCACTCTGTCGCGCGTCCGCTCGGTCGCCGCTGACTCCGAAACGCTGGTCTGCGACGACCTCGAGGCTGCTGTCGATCGGTTCAGCGCCAATGTGGCGATGGAGTTTGAGGGCAAGTCCATCACCTACGGACAGCTCGACAGCATGGCGAACCGGTTCGCCCATTGGGCGACCAGTCGAGGGATCAAGCGCGGCGATACCGTGGCCTTGTTCATGCCCAACCGGCTGGAATATCTGGCCGTATGGTACGGCCTGTCCAAGGTCGGCGTTGCGACCGCCCTCATCAACAATCAGATCGCGGGACCCGCCCTGACGCATTGTCTTAATGTGTCCGGTGCGGCCCACCTCATCTGTGACCTCGAAACGGCGTCAGCCTTTGAAGCGGTCCGAGCCGGCCTCGTGCGCCCCATGACCGAATGGGTGCTGGGCGGCGGTCAGGGGGGCGCAGGCGGCTCCGGGCGCGGAGACCGCGACTTCGACCGGGCGCTCAAGGGGTGTTCTTCGCTGCGCCCCACACGAGAAACGGCCCGTTTCGGAATTACGGCAAAGGACACGGCGCTCTATATCTTCACGTCTGGCACCACAGGTCTGCCCAAGGCCGCGAAAATCACCCATATGCGCGCCCAGCTTTATATGCGCGGCTTTGCGGGCGCGACCGGCGCCAATGCGACGGACAGGATCTATGTCACGCTCCCGCTTTATCACGCGACGGGAGGGCTTTGCGCCATCGGCGCAGGACTGCTGAACGGCGGCGCTATTCTGCTCAAACGCAAGTTTTCTGCGACCCAGTTCTGGGACGATATTATCTCTGGCCAGGCCACCATGTTTGTCTATATCGGCGAACTTTGCCGATATCTGGTCAACCAGCCGCCGAAGATGGAGGAGAAGGCCCACCATCTGAGGCTCGCCTTCGGCAACGGCTTGAGGCTTGAGGTTTGGGAGCGCCTTCTGACCCGCTTCGGCATCCCCGACGTGCTGGAGTTCTACGGCGCGACTGAGGGCAATGTGTCGATGTTCAATTTCGACGGAAAGCCCGGCGCCATCGGCCGAATTCCTGCCTACTTGCGCAAGTCCTTCAACATCAAGCTGGTTCAGTTCGATCTCGAGACCGAGATGCCCATTCGCACACCCCAGGGGCTGTGTGTCGAGGCGAGGCCTGGACAGATCGGCGAAGCCATCGGCGCCATTGGCTCGGATGCGCGGTCGAACTTTTCCGGATACGCCGACAAGCAGGCGACCGAGAAGAAGGTTCTTCGGAATGTGTTCGCGCGAGACGACGCCTGGTTCCGGACCGGCGATCTCATGCGCCAGGATCACGACGGCTACTTCTATTTCGTCGACCGGATCGGCGACACCTTCCGCTGGAAGGGCGAGAATGTCTCTACCGGTGAAGTCGCCGCGGCGCTCGGGTCCGTAGAGGGCGTTGTCGAGGCCAACGTATATGGCGTTGCCGTTCCGGGAGCAGACGGTCGTGCCGGCATGGCGTCCTTGGTGGTCGGCCAGGGCTTTGACATCGCTGAACTTCAGCAGGCCGCCGACGCGCATCTGCCGCCCTACGCTCGACCCATCTTCCTACGTCTCCAGCCTGAGATGGAGATGACCGGCACCTTCAAGTATCGGAAGATCGATCTGGTCGAAGATGGTTTCGACCCGGGACGCATTTCTGACCCGGTCTATTTCCGTGACCCGACCCGAGGCTATGTGCAGGTGGATGGACCCCTTTATCAGTCCATCATCGCAGGAGACATTCGCTTCTGATCAGGCCTTCCTAGCCGAGCACCACGTCAGCGACGAACGGATTGGTCTTCCGTTCCGCTCCAAACGTCGACATCGGCCCATGTCCGGGAACAAAGGCGACATCCGACCCGAGGGGCCAGAGCTTCTCCGTGATCGAAGCGATCAACTGCTCATAGTTGCCTTTCGGGAAGTCGGTCCTCCCGATCGAGCCCTTGAACAGGACATCTCCGACCTGAGCAAAGCGTGCTTCAGGCTGAACGAAGACGACGTGTCCCGGCGTATGGCCTGGGCAATGTCGGACCAGAAAGCGAGTTTCGCCCAATGTCACTTCGTCGCCATCCTCGAGCCATCGATCCGGCGTGAAGTTCCTGGCGCCGGGAACGCCGTACTTGCGCCCGCTGTCCTCGATCTGATCGATCCAGAACTGGTCATCCCGATGTGGCCCTTCGATCATGGCGCCGGTCGCCGCCTTGAGCGCGGCTGCGCCCCCGGCATGGTCCATATGACCGTGCGTGATCCATATCTTTTCCACGGAGAGGTTATTGTCGTGGATTGCCTGCAGAATCCGCGGCGTTTCGCCACCAGGATCGATCACAGCGGCCCTGTTCGTCGCAACGCACCAGACGATCGTGCAATTTTGTTGAAGCGGCGTGACGGGCGCGACGATGGCGCGGATCGGGGTCGGTGGATGAGCTTCGGTCATGACGGGAAGCTAGGACCGCACGTTGCGTCATTGCAATAGACGCAGCGTGAAAAACCGAATGTCAGGCCTTCAGGCGCTCAGCACAACGGCCGCGTGAACGCGTTCGAGCAAGATCGAAGGGTTGATCGGCTTCGCTACGACGTCGTTCATCCCGGCTGTTCGATATAAGAGGGTCTGGCTGGGCAGCACATTGGCTGTCAATCCGATGATCGGCACAACGCCCCGATCGCCTTCCAGCTCCCGAATCCGTCTTGTGGCGGTCACGCCATCCATTTCGGGCATCTGGACATCCATGAGGATCACATCAAAGGCGCCGTTCGTCGCGGCCTGAAGGCCTTCCTGGCCGTT
>CAIUZX010000059.1 GCA_903903715.1 uncultured Caulobacterales bacterium | reverse complement strand
CGGTCAATCGGAAGACGTTCGTCACTTCTGGGTCACCGCAGCATTGAAGATATATCCCTCATTGCGCACAGTTCGAATCAGATCCGCGCCGGTGTCACCATCGCCTAGCTTGCGCCGCAATCGACTGATCTGCACATCAATGGCGCGGTCATAGGCGTCAGAGTCCGGCCCGCGCGCCAGTTCCAACAGTTGATCCCGGGTCAGTATCCGTTGGGGTCTCTCGACGAGGGCGCGGAGGAGGGCGAATTCCCCGCTTGAAAGTGGAACAACGGTCCCGTCTTCCGAACGAAGCTCCCGAGACAGAAGGTCAAGCCGCCAGCCGGAGAATTCCAGCGTCGCTGTCACCTTGTTCCGGAGGCCTCCATCTTCCTTGCGTCGCAACACGGCCTTTATCCGAGCCAGCAACTCCCGTGGATTGCACGGTTTTGGCAAGTAATCGTCCGCACCCAGCTCCAGTCCAACGATCCGGTCGGTTTCGTCTCCCATCGCCGACAGGATAATGACCGGCGGTCCGTGTGCGGCGGCAAGCTTGCGACAGAGGCTCAGGCCGTCCTCGCCCGGCAACATCACGTCCAGCACGATGAGGTCAGGGCGTTTCGTCGCCAAAGCTCGCGCCAGGGCTGGGCCGTCGGCCACGGCGTCAGCTTCGAAGCCGTGGCGGACCAGAAAGTCGCTGATGACCTCTCGAATGCCGGGGTCGTCATCGACAATGAGAATTCTTGCGGGGGGTGCAGCGTCAGACTTCATCCCGCCTATGGGACCCTGTCATTGTGAAACCGCCAAGGCCCATTCGTTTCGTCGCCGCAACATTCGCGATGGTGAGGCGCCTTCCGTGGAGAGGTGTGGTGCTTAGGAGTGGCTTTTGCTGCACGTAAACTGAACAAGCTGGCATGGCGGCGGGTGCAAATTCATGGATCGCGCTCGCGCGTCGCGTTAGGCGGATTGCTCGATCAGGTGGATGGAGCTAGCGTGCCGCAACAGAGCCTTCGGGCGCATGGGTTGTAGGAAGAGAGAGCCATATGGCGAGCCGCGGTCTTGGGCGCATGTTCATGCGCAAATCGGTTGAACAGATCCAGTCGGAGCACGAACACGGTGAGCTCAAGAGGACGCTGGGCGCTCTGAACCTCATTCTCCTGGGCATCGGCTGTATTATCGGAACGGGTATCTTCGTTCTTACCGGTCGAGCCGCAGCCCAGTATGCAGGACCTGCGATCACGATCTCCTTCATCATTACCGGGATGCTCTGCGCTTTCGTCGCCCTGTGTTACGCCGAACTCGCCTCCGCGCTGCCGGTTTCGGGCTCCGCCTATTCCTATACCTACGCCTCGATGGGTGAGGTCGTCGCTTGGATCATGGGACTCTTGCTGCTCCTGGAATACGGTCTTGCGGCCTCGACCGTTTCGGTGGGCTGGTCGGGTTATTGTGTGAGTTTGCTTGCCGATATGGGCATACACATACCTCCAGCCCTGACCGCGGCCCCGGGGGTTGAAGTGAAGGACGCGGCGGGCCAGGTCATCGCTCACGGCATCGTCAATTTGCCAGCCATCTGTGTAATCGCAGCTGTCACGTGCCTGTTGGTGGTGGGTATCTCGGAGTCCACTACGGTCAACAACATCATCGTCGCCATCAAGCTTTCAGTCGTGGTGGCCTTCATTGTGATCGGATCGCGCTACATCGACCCGAAGTTGTGGTCACCCCTCGTGCCGGCGCAGATTCCGGCCGTCGCGCCGGGCGTGCCAAACGATATCTGGCACCAGATCGGGCGCGCGCTGGTCGCCGTCATGACTGGCGACAACAGCTCCAAGTATGGCATCGGCGGTGTGATCCACGGCGCAGCGGTGATCTTCTTCGCCTATCTAGGCTTCGAAGCCGTTTCCACCGCGGGCGCCGAGTCGAAGAACCCGTCGAAGGACATGCCGATCGGCATTATCGGATCGCTGGTCATCTGTACGATCCTGTACATCCTGACCTCTGCGGTCCTCGTCGGTGTGGTGCCTTATGCGCTTCTGGACACGCCAGCACCGATCGCCGTTGCGGTGGATCGTATGGGCCTGCCCTGGTTCTCGGCCCTGGTGAAGATCGGCGCCATCGCGGGCCTGTCGAGTGTGATGCTGGTGCTGCTCTACGGACAGACCCGCATTTTCTACACCATGTCTAAGGACGGTCTGCTTCCGACCGCGCTGGCGACTGTTCATCCGAAGTTCAAGACGCCCTGGATCAACACCATCATCGTTGGCGCAGTGGCCTGCTGCGCGGCGGGCTTCCTCAGCCTCGACGCTCTGTCTGACCTCTCCAACGTCGGCTCCCTGACGGCGTTCGCGCTGGTCTGCATCACCGTCCTGTATCTGCGTGTGAAGAACCCGGATCTGCTCCGTCCGTTCCGCACGCCGATGTTCCCGGTTGTGCCGATACTCGGCGCCGTCATGTGCTTCCTTTTGTTGATGAGCCTGATGGCGGGCATCGCAACCCGGAACTTCTTCCTCCTATATTTGGTGGGCGGGCTGGCGCTGTACTTCGTCTATGGCATCTGGAACTCCAAGCTCGGCAAGGGCCTGACGGTGTCCGGTCATGAGGCGGCTCCGATGGAGCTGCCGCACGGCGAATAGGCCTTAAAAGGGCGTCTATGCTTCCGATCGAGGACGCCCTTCCCGGGCTCAAGGGGGCGCTGGCGCACGGCAATGTGGCTGTGCTCGTCGCACCCCCGGGCGCTGGAAAGACTACGCGGGTTCCTCTGTCGTTGCTTGAGGAGCAATGGGCGCGGGATGGGCGCCTGATCGTTCTCGAGCCAAGACGGTTGGCCGCCCGCGCCGCAGCCGCGCGCATGTCCGGACAACTTGGCGAACGGGTCGGCCAAACGATCGGTCTTCGGGTGAGATTTGAAACGAAGGTTTCAGCCGCTACGCGCATCGAGGTCGTTACGGAAGGCGTATTCGCGCGGATGATCCTCGATGACCCTGGCCTGAGCGGTGTCGCCGGTGTCCTGTTCGACGAGTTTCATGAGCGCAGCCTCGACGCCGATCTCGGCCTCGCCTTCGCCCGGGACGCGCAACAGGTGTTACGCGAAGACCTGCGATTGCTGGTCATGTCGGCGACCCTTGACGGCGCAGCGGTTTCAGCTCTGCTGGGGGGCGCGCCGGTGATCGAGAGCAAAGGCCGAAGCTGGCCGGTCGTGACCCATCATGTCGGTCGTGACCAAAACCTGCGTCTCGAAGATCAGGTGGCTCGGGTGATCAGGCGCATCCTGCAAGCCGAAACAGGTTCCGTTCTCGTCTTCCTGCCCGGACAGGGAGAGATCCACAGGGTGGAGCAGCGACTGCTGGAGGACCGGCTCCCGGACGACGTCATCGTTGCGCCGCTCTATGGCGCTATGGATGCGCAAAGTCAGGACCTCGCCATTCAGCCGGCCCCGAATGGTGTGCGAAAGGTGGTGCTCGCCACCTCCATCGCTGAAACCAGCCTGACCATTGAGGGCGTGCGGGTGGTGCTGGACTGCGGGCTGGCGCGGCTCCCCCGGTATGATCCCGCCCGCGGCGTCACGCACCTTGAGACGGTCAGGGTCAGCCGCGCTTCCGCTGATCAGCGCCGCGGGCGTGCAGGTCGAACCGAGCCTGGCGTCTGCTATCGACTTTGGGATGAGGCGCAGACGCGCGCCTTGCCACTGGCCGCCCCGCCGGAGATTGTCAGCTGCGATCTGGCGGGCCTCGCGCTTTCATTGGCTGAGTGGGGCGCGAAGGATCCCAGCGTCCTCGCCCTTATGGACCCGCCCCCCAGCGGCGCGTTAGCCGAGTCCCGACGGTTGCTCAACCGGCTGGGCGCTTTGTCTTCTCAAGGAGATCTGACGTCGCACGGCAAGGCCCTGGCGCGTCTGGGGTTGCCGCCTCGGCTTGCCGATATGGTGGTGCGCGGAGCGGCGACAGGCCAAGGCGCCGCAGCCGCTGAGATCGCCGCGCTGTTGACGGAGCCCGGCCTTGGGGGAACGGCGGCCGATCTTTCCTCGCGCCTGTCGCGGTTTAGAGCTGATCGGTCACAAAGAGCCCAGGATCTTCGCCGTCTTGCTTCGCGCTGGGTGGAATCTGCGCGTGGGAGATCGAAGGTCGCCGATAAGCCCGGGGGCGAGGGTCTGTTGATTGCGCACGCCTTCCCGGAGTGGATCGCCAAGGCACGCCCGGGCGCCCTTGGCGCTTTCAAGCTCGCCAACGGTCGGGGGGCGAATGTGTCGGCGGAGACGTCCCTCGCGCGCGAAGGCTGGCTCGCCATCGCTATGTTGTCAGGGCGGTCGGACGGTGTGGATCGCATCGACCTCGCCACCCCCTTGGACCCCGTCCTCCTGCAGTCCGTCTTCCCAGACCAGATCACGCGGGACAACGAGATCGAGATTGATGCGGCGGGCCGCAGCCGAATGGTGGAGAGGACCCGCTTCGGCGAGCTTGTCCTGTCCGAACGTTTGATTGAGAAGCCCGATGCCGACCAGATGGCGACGGCGCTGGTCCACAGCGTCCTTTCCGGCGGGTGGGATCTTCTGCCCTGGGGCGAGGGCGTGATGCAGTTTCGGGCGCGGATCGCTTTCGCCCTCAGCCTTGAGCCGGATGCGGGCTGGCCGGACTTGAGCGACGCAGCTCTCAGGGATCAGACCGATGCGTGGCTCAAGCCCCTCATCCGCAGCGCCGGCGCCATATCTCGCGCGACGCCTCAGGCTCTGCGAGAGGCGATCGAGGGGCTGGTTCCCTGGGATCTTCGGCGAAAGTTGGAGCGGCTCGCGCCGCCCGTTCTGGTCACCCCGGCCGGCGTGTCCGTGGCCATTGACTACACCGCTGACGGCGGCCCGCGCGCTGACGTGCGAGTACAGGCCCTGTTCGGCCTCAAGACGCATCCTTCTGTGGGGGAGGGGAAAGTGCCCTTGACCCTGGCCTTGACTTCGCCCGCTCATCGCCCGATCCAGATCACCAAGGATCTGCCGGGCTTCTGGGCGGGGTCCTGGAAGGCTGTGCGAACGGAAATGAAGGGGCGCTATCCCCGCCACCCCTGGCCGGAGGATCCGTCCGACGCGCCGCCGACCGTGCGGGCGAAGCCTCGGGGAACCTGATGCAAAAAATTCAGGTCGCCGCGTAGATCATCACCCCAGTGGCGATTGAGAGATTGAGACTGTCGGCGCGCCCCCGCATCGGGATCTTGACGTTGACGTCGCAAAGGTTGGCGAGCTCTGCGGGTAGTCCCTGCTGTTCGTTCCCCATGAGGATGAGGTTTGGTGCGCGATAGGGGGCGGTTCTGAAATCCTCTGTCGCCGAAAGCAGCGTGCCGATCACGGCGCCAGGCCAGTGAGCGCGCCAGGAGATGAATTCAGACACGGTTGCGCGATAGATCGGAGTCGCAAAGATCGATCCCATCGTGGCCCGCACCGCTTCCACGGAGAATGCGTCGCAGCAGTCGCCGACGAGGATTACGCCGCCGCATCCAGCCGCGTCGGCTGTTCGCACAATGGTTCCAAGATTGCCGGGATCCCGCACGGCCTGAAGCGCCACCCAGCAGGTCGCATCGTCCGGCTGCAGGGACGATAGCTCACGGTAGAACTGATGAAAGATCGCGACGACCATTTGGGGGTTGTCTCGACGGGACACCTTTTCGAGGATGTCTCGCGTGACCTGTATGACCTCGCCGCCTTGCTCGGACGTATGTCGCGCAAGTTGCTGGAGGAGGGGGTGAGCCGTGGCGTCAGGCCCGAACATCAGAACCTGCGGTGCGTATCCGAGCTGCATCGCCTCGGTCGCGATCTTCAAGCCTTCTGCCAGAAAGAGGCCGCTCGCCTCGCGGTCCTTCCGAAGATGCAATGAGCGGACCATCTTGACGGTCTCGTTCGCCAGAGAGGTAATCTCGCGTATGAAGCTGGCGGTCATGGCGCGTTACGCCTCCAACGGGCGAAAAACGACAGGCCGATGCCGCGCTCTGTGAATTCTTCTGCAAGGGCCAGCTCGCCCCAATCGATCTGGCCGCTTCGATCCTTGAGATTTTCAGCAAGAAGATGCGCCAGAGACAGGCCCGAGATGCGCGCGGCATAGGCGTTCAAAAGCAGAAAGGATGCGTTTTCCGAAAGTAGGGCAGAGCAGGAGGCGGCCAGCTCGGGCACGTCTTCGAACAGTCGCCAGACGTCGCCGTCTGGCCCACGGCCATATTTCGGTGGGTCAAGTATGACCCCATCGTAGAGGGAGCCGCGCTTGAGCTCTCGCTGAACGTATCGTCTCGCATCTTCGCAGATCCATCGGATTGGGGCGTTTGACAGCCCCGAAAGACCGGCGTTGTCCCTCGCATAGCCAATGGCTTTCTTTGAGGCGTCGATATGCGTGACGTCCGCGCCGGCGGCGGCGCAGACGAGGCTTGCGACGCCTGTATAGCCGAACAGGTTGAGTATCTTCGGCGCTCGGCCCTCGGTCGACCGGAACGCACGAACTGACGTGTCGAGCCAGTCCCAGTTCGCGGCCTGTTCGGGGAAAAAGGCGAGGTGCCGAAAGGGCGTCAGGCGGGCGTTGAACCGCACGTCTCCCCAACTCAGTGTCCAGGCGTCGGGGGGCGAGCGTTCTCCTCGGCGCCATCGTCCCGCATCATCGTCGTCCGTCGGATCAAAGATCGCGTCAGCTTGGGACCAGACGGTGTCGTCGAGTTTGGGGGACCACCAGCATTGCGGTTCAGGGCGAATGATCCGCCAGGGTCCATATCGCTCAAGCTTTCGTCCATGGCCGCTGTCGATCAGGCCATAATCACCCCACGGCCTCGTCAGCAGGAGGCTTGGGCTAGGCGCCATGGTGGGGATGAGTGAGGTCACCCCCGCCTGATAGTCCGAACCCCGGGTTCCCGTCCAGTCGTCCTGCTCCGGTCGGCGGCGCATTGGCAGGAACATGATCCGTCTTGTCCCAGTGGTACGGGCGCGACAGGAGTTGATGCACGGCCCGCGCGAAGGCCACGCTTTGGGCAGCCCAGAACGCTGGCGCGATCAGCAGATGCCAGATGGACATTCTTTCGCCTGCGCGATGAACGCCGACGCCCATCGTCAGTGCCGCAGCGCCCCAACCGGCGAGCAGGACCGTCGCATCGAAGGGATCCAATTGTGGCGATTGGTGGTGAAGTTCAGCGTTCAACGCAAATGCGGTGAGACTACACAGGATCGGGCCCGTCGACGCGGCGGACGCGAGGTTGAAGCTGAGCGTGGCGACTAGACTTACGCTCAGGGCAGGGTTCAGCTCACTGAGCCGACGTGTATGGACCTTCAGCGTTTGCATGTGCCCCTTGATCCAGCGGCTGCGTTGCTTGATCCAAGGCCAGAGGGTCCTTGGCGAAGTCTCAAAGGTAGGGGATTTCAGGAGTTCTGATCGGTAGCCGAGTTTGGCGAGCTGAAAGCCGATGTCAGCATCCTCCGTTACATTCCAGGGGTCCCAGCCCCCCACTCGCAGAAGCGCGTCACGTCGAAAGTGGTTGCTGGACCCGCCCAACGGAAACGGCCAGCCTATGCCCGCAAGGGCGGGTAGGGTCACTTCAAAAAGAGCGGCGTAATCCATCGAAAAATGATGCTGCAAGGGAGTGCTCGACGCGTCGACACGGATCCGAAGAGGCGCCTGGACAACACCCAGGGCGTCACCCGCAGATGCAAACCGGATCGCTGCTTCCTTTAGTTGTTGGACGTGAGGCTCATCTTCGGCATCATAAACCACGACAATGTCGCCTCTGGCGACGCGCAACGCCGCATTCAGTGCTCGAGGCTTTGTCTTTGGAGCGTCGCCTAAGCCGTAGGCCAGCCTCAGGGGCAGATTTCCTTTGAACTCGCGGCAGGCTTTGAGCGTTTCAAGGTCGTCCAGTTCTGCCGCGACCAGAATTTCCATCCGGTTCCGGGGGTAATCGAGCCTACGAATGGCATCGAGCAGCGTAGGAACCATGTGCGCTTCTCGATAGAGCGCAAGCACGATTGTGTAGGTAGGCCATTCCAATTGGGGCGGTTCAACGAAGGCCAGGCCCTGAGTGTTTCGCGGTTTCCCCATTCGGAGGACCACCGCTACACACCAAAGTCGAAACGCGGCTGCAGCGAGAAATCCTATGCCAAGCACAATGCGAAAACCGTTGAATATCGCGGGCATTAGAGCCGCGCCTTCGCAAAAGGCGAGTAACACGATGATGGTGATTTTTTGCGATACTGAAAGCGAGGTTGTCGCCGATACGCGATCTCGCGGCGAACCCGACGTGCGCATCATCTCGCCCTCCTGCGGTGGCGCAAGGGCGTGAGCTTACCGATGCGAGGGCTCCGCGGAAGAAACCATCAGTAGCGCACATGAACTCTGCCCGCAGCGCGTTTAGGCCGGTTTTGCGTTCGGCGACGTTTCGACGTATCTGGCGAATGCGAGTGGTCCCGATCTTTTCATGAGTGTGAGGCGTCGAGAGACTTTGACTTCAATCCTGACGCAAGTTCCGGTTCGGTCTCGCCGCAAAGCGAAGGGAGACGGGCACCTTCGACGCGGAGAGATCCTGTCCGCGGCCGAGCGTATTTTCGTGGAATACGGTTATGAAGGCGCGACGATCCGGAAAATCGCGGATGAAGTTGGCGTGTCGTCGACCGCGCTCTACATGCATTTTCGCGACAAAAACGAAATCCTGGTCGAGATCTGCAGCGACACCGTCTCGCGTATGATCGCCTCGAACGAAGCGCTTCTTGCACAGGATATGGATCCGGTGCTTCGGGTGAGGCAGATGCTCGAAGGTTATGTGCATTTCGGATTTGACCATTCCAACGCCTATCGGCTGGTCTTCTGTCCGGTGTCCGTGGAGCCGCATTCTGACGGTCGCGCCGAGTTGACGGCGCTTGGGGTGAGTTGCTTCGAACTGTTTTCCACCGCCGTAGCCGCGATCAGTTTCGCCGGTAGGCTCAAGACGAATGATGTCGCGGCCGCGGCGCAGGTGTTGTGGATGGCCCCGCACGGCCTGATTTCGCTGATGATCACGAGACCGAGCTTTAGCTGGTGTGATCGGGACAAGTTGGTCGCCCTGATGCTTGACGGCGTCTTCGATGGATTAGTGATCTGAATGACGGAAACTGTTGTTTTTGCTGATATTCAGGATGCTGCGGCGAGGCTGTCCGGTCAGGCTGTGCGCACGCCGTTGCTCAGGCATGACGCCCTCGATAAACTCGCAGGCGGACGCCTCTTCATCAAGGCGGAGCCGCTGCAGGTCACCGGTTCGTTCAAATTTCGGGGCGCCTACAATCGACTGAGCCGTCTGACCGACGCCGAGCGGCGTGGCGGCGTGGTCGCCTTTTCATCGGGCAATCACGCGCAAGGGGTGGCGGCCGCGGCGAAACGGGTCGGGTGCCCGGCACTGATCCTGATGCCTCACGATGCGCCGAGAACAAAAGTGACTGCGACCAAGGCTCTCGGAGCGGAGGTCGAACACTTCGACCGTAACATGGATGACCGCGAAGCCATCGGTCTGAAGCGGGCAACAGAAAGAGGCGCCGTCCTCGTTCCGCCGTTCGATGATCCCTTCATTATTGCG
>CAIUZX010000058.1 GCA_903903715.1 uncultured Caulobacterales bacterium | reverse complement strand
CTGCAAGACGACACCGCCCCGGACGCGCCGGTCCGGACCTTCATCGCCAAAACCGTTGAGGAGAACCCGGTCGTCTTGTTCATGAAGGGCGTGCCGGACCAGCCCCGCTGCGGATTTTCCGCGCTGGTCGTGCAGGTGCTGGATCATCTCGGCGTCGATTTCGTCGGGGTCGACGTGCTGCAGGACCAGGCGCTGCGCGAAGGCGTTAAGGCCTTTTCCGACTGGCCGACGATTCCCCAGCTCTACGTGAAGGGCGAGTTCATCGGCGGCTCGGACATCGTGCGGGAAATGTTCCAAAGCGGCGAGTTGAAGCCCCTCATGCAGGAAAAGGGCGTCCTGCCCGCCTGAGTCCGGACGCCCTCCGCTGATATTCACCATAGATTGCATATAATTGAGCGTTAATGCTCTTTATGCGTGACATTTCGCGCCGCGCGATGCATCCTATCGTGGTGTTTCGGCATGGAAGTTCGCGGCGATGTTGGAAGTGCTCACCAAGGTTGGAAATGCGGTCCCGTTGCGCGCGTCCCGGACGGCGGCGAACGATGCGCCCGCGCGGCGATGGAGCCGCAGGCGCACCCTCGCCTTCATCATCGCGGCGTCGGTCGTGTTATGGGGCGTGATCTTCCTCGGGATCTATGGCGTCTTGAACCTGATCGCCCGAGTTTGACGCCATAACGAAAAAGGCCCCGGATCGCTCCGGGGCCTCATCGAAGACCGCCGCGGAAGCGGCGATCATAATATCAGAACCGATCAGCTCGAATAGTATTCGACGACCAGGTTCGGCTCCATCTTCACCGCGAACGGCACGTCTGACAGTTCCGGGGCGCGGATGAACTTCACTTCCATGCCCTTGCCGTCGACTTCGTAATAGTCCGGCACGTCGCGCTCGGGCGACTGCAGGGATTCCAGCACCAGCGCCATGTTGCGCGAGCGCTCGCGCACCGAGATCACGTCGCCCGGCTTGACGGTGTAGGAGGCGATGTTGACGCGCTTGCCGTTCACGAGCACGTGGCCGTGGTTGACGAACTGACGAGCGGCGAACGGGGTCGGCGTCCACTTGGCGCGATAGACGACGGCGTCCAGACGGCTTTCCAAGAGCGCGATCAGGTTTTCCGAGGCGTTGCCCTTGCGGCGCGCAGCTTCGTCATAGATGCGGCGGAACTGCTTTTCCGTGATGTTGCCGTAGTAGCCTTTGAGCTTCTGCTTGGCGCGGAGCTGCAGACCAAAGTCCGAGACCTTGGACTTGCGGCGCTGACCGTGCTGGCCGGGGCCGTAGGAGCGCTGATTGACCGGGGACTTCGGGCGACCCCAGAGGTTTTCCCCCATACGGCGGTCAAGTTTGTATTTCGCCGAGTGGCGCTTGGACATGTTACGACTTTCTTCTTCGATACAGGCCGGCCTCCCCTTTATGGGAAGGCGATCGCAACGGCGGCCCCTGCATCACCCGTCATAGCAACGCCGCGGGCGGACTTGCGTCTCCCCGCAGTTTTGCGAAGCGGGGTGTATGGCGGCGCGGGCGAAGAGAGTCAAGCGCAGTGGGCGTCGCAGCCGCTTTTACCGCGCCGCTCACGGCCAACTGACCTGACGCTCAAAATCGGCATGCCAGAGCAATTCAGGAATTCTTCGGCCGTTCGGGAGACTGACATTCACGACTTGCAGCCCGGCCTCGCGGACATGTTTCATGGCGGGTACGCAGTCCGTATCCCCTGACAAAAGGACAATCCGGTCGACGGCGCGGGTATCCGCGAAAGAAGCCATGTCGAGGCCGATCCGCATATCCACGCCCTTCTGCTCAAAGTCCGGTTCAAAATCCGCATCGGTCGGCCCCGCACTCAAGGGCGCCTTCTTGGGTTTCCAGCCGCGAAACTTGAGCACGCCGCGACGAACGGCGAAGAGGTCCTTCGCCGCGAGGTCCTGCAACCACTGGTCTGAGGCCTGGAAAACATGCGGCGTGGCGGAGACCGGTTTTTTGACCGTCCCCTCATAGGGCGCACAGTCGTAGTAGAGAAAACGAAAGGCGGTCTCATCGGACGCGATGCAAGCGACCGCGACTCTCTCAATATAGTCGAGATTGAAAATCTTTTTTGCAGCTCTGGCGAGTGCTCTGACATGGCCGCCGTCGATCAGCACTGCAACTTTGGTGCGAGAAATGACGAAGCCCCCAGAGCTGTGCGCGCCGGGGGCTTCCTTATACATGCCCGCCTACGGGCGTAGCGGATAATGCCCACATCATCCCGCCACATCGCAGGGTTGTCAAGAAATTTCCATGGCGCACGCCTCCTGTTGTAGCGTTCGCGAAGGCGCAAGGCTTTCAGCTTATGGACGTATCGTCGCCTGACGTCTGGCCCTTGGGTTTCGGTTTCGCCGCGTGGCGCAGCAGCGCCTGTCCCCGCCCGCGGACGAGGGCGGTGATGACGCCGCGAAACGTGCGCGCCTCCTGATCGGAAAACCGCGCCCGGCCCAGCGCCACACGCAGGTTGCGGATCATGGGCTTGGTCTTTTCCGGCGGATGGAAGAAGCCGGCGATCTCAAGCTCGCTCTCCAGATGCTCGAAAAGGCCAAGCATCGCCGCCTGATCCGCAGGCGGCGGCAAGTCGCGGAAGGCCGTGGGCGGCGCGTCGTCCACAGTCAGCCGCCACTCATAGGCGTTGATGGCCACGGCCTGGGCGAGGTTCAGAGAATGATGGCGAGGATCGACAGGCAGGGTCACGATGGCGTGGCAGAGCGCGATGTCCATGCTCTCCAGCCCCGCCCGCTCGGCGCCGAACAGGATTCCCGCCCGTCCGCCCGCGGCGATCTCGGCATGCAGGGCGGTGGCGGAGCTGCGTGCTGTCAGGACCGGAAGCTGGGTCTCCCGCGGCCGCGCGGTGGAGGCGTGGACGAGGTTGAGGTCGGCGATGGCGGCGGCGACGGTCGGGAACACCTCGATCCCGTCCACCACCCAGTCCGCCCCCGAGGCCGAGGCGTAGGCCCGGTCCTGCGGCCAGCCGTCTCGCGGCGCGACCAGGCGCAAGGTCTCGAGGCCGAAGTTCGCCATCACCCGCGCGGCGGCGCCGATGTTCTCGGCGAGCTGCGGTTGATCAAGAATGACGACGGGCGTGGCGGGTGTGTCTGAGGAGGACGTCATGCGCGCTACATAGTCGAGATTTGCCGCCAAAGCGAAGCGCGCCCGCGCCGCTGGTTGCGGGCCGGTGTTCGTGCTAGGGTCCCTCAACACTTTGACCCATGTCCTGCAGGGAGCTTCCCACCTGTCCCCCGACCAAGAGCTGAATCCGACCGAAGCGTCGGCCTACGCCCCCGCCCTCGATGCGAACGACGCCGATCTGACCGCCCCCGCTCTCGAAGCGGATGACGCCGCCCAGGACGCCCCCGGCCCCCAGTCTGCAGACGAATTCGATGATGTGTCTCACCCCGGCGGCGTTCCTGAGGAACTGCTGGCGCTGATCGAGGCCAAGCTCGACGACGACCAAGCCCAGGACGTCGTGGTCATCGACCTGCGCGACAAGAGCCCGATCGCCGACTACATCGTCGTGGCCTCCGGCCGCTCGCAGCGGCATGTCGGCGCCCTGTCCGACCACCTCGCCCGCGCGCTGAAGACGCAAGGCTACGGCAAGGCGCATATCGAGGGCATGCCGCAGGCGGACTGGGTGCTGATCGACGCCGGCGATGTCATCGTCCACCTGTTCCGCCCCGAGGTTCGCGCCTTCTACCGGATCGAGCAGATCTGGTCGCAGCAGACCCCCGGCGTCGCGCCACGTCCGGAAGGCGCGGGCAGCCACGTGGCCCTGGGCGACCTCTAGGCCCATCAAGGGCTCGCGTCTCCCATGCGGATCGACCTCCTCGCGGTGCACCGTCTCGGCCGAACGGCGGAAGCGGGACTTAGTCACGACTACGCCGCGCGGGCGACCGCGGCCGGGCGAAGCCTTGCGCTCGGCCCTGTCCAGATCGAGGAGGTCGAGGGCCGCAAGCCCGGCGCCGTGTCGGAGGGGGAGGCCCTCCTCGCCGCCGCCGAGGGCGCGTATCTGATCCTCTGCGACGAGGGTGGAGAAGCCATGACGTCAAAGGCCTTTGCCGCCATGATCCAAAAGCTGCGCGATCAGGGGGAGCGGCGCCTCATCTTCGCCATCGGCGGGGCGGACGGTCACTCACCCGCAGTCAAGGCCAGGGCGCGGCGGAGCATCGCCTTCGGACCGCAGACCTGGCCCCATGCGCTGGCCCGCGTGATGCTGGCTGAGCAGATCTACCGGGCTGTGAACATTCTGGCCGGCTCGCCCTATCATCGCGAAGGCCCCGCCTGAATTCAGGCCCCGTTTGACGTCGAAGCGAACCGTGCAAATGTCCCGCGCCTCATGTTCTCGCGTCGCCTCCATCTCCTGATCGCCGCCTGCGCCAGCGTCGCCCTGATCTGCGCCGCCGCGCCGCTCACCGCTGTGCGCGCCGCCGGTCGCAGCAAGACGCCTCAACTCGAGCAGCTTCGG
>CAIUZX010000057.1 GCA_903903715.1 uncultured Caulobacterales bacterium | reverse complement strand
TCCTGCGCGGTGCCGGGCAGGAAGCCGGGGACATCGACGAAGGTGACGATCGGGATCTCGAAGCAGTCGCAGAAACGGACAAAGCGCGCCGCCTTGCGGGCGCTGTCGATATCGAGGCAACCGGCCAGCACCATCGGCTGGTTGACTTCCTGCCGAGCTCGAACCGCGAGAAGTCGCCCATTCGCGAGCGCTTTGATGACGCGGCGCGGGAAGAGCCCTCCCTCGACACCCTGGTCCCTGCCAATCCCAATAAGCCCTACGACATGAAGGAGCTCATCTCCAAGATCGTGGATGAGGCCGATTTCTTTGAAATCTCAAGCGAATATGCGAAAAACATCATCACTTGCTTCGCCCGCATGAACGGGGAGACGATCGGAGTGGTGGCGAACCAGCCGCAGGTGCTGGCCGGCGTGCTCGACATCGACGCCAGCCGCAAGGCCGCGCGGTTCGTGCGCTTCTGCGACGCCTTCAACATTCCGATCCTCACCCTGGTCGACGTCCCGGGTTTCATGCCGGGGACGAAGCAGGAGTATGGCGGCCTGATCAAGCATGGCGCCAAGCTGCTGTTCGCCTATGCCGAAGCGACCGTGCCGAAGGTGACCCTGATCACCCGCAAGGCCTACGGCGGCGCCTACGACGTGATGAGCTCCAAGCACCTGCGAGGCGACGTCAACTACGCCTGGCCGACGGCGGAGATCGCGGTGATGGGCGCGAAGGGCGCCGTGGAGATCATCTTCCGCGCCGACGCGAAGGATCCGGAAAAGCTCAGCCAGCGGGAGGCGGAGTACAAGGCCCGCTTCGCCAATCCGTTCGTGGCCGCCAGCATGGGCTATATCGACGACGTGATCATGCCCCACGGCTCACGCCGCCGCATCGCTCGAGCGTTCCAGAGCCTGCGCAACAAGCAGCTGTCGAACCCGTGGAAGAAGCACGACAACATACCTCTCTAGCCCTCAGGCCTTGAGGAAGGCGGAGAGGTGATCGACCAGGACGCGGTTCTGGTCCTCGAGCCCAATCGTGATGCGCAGACTGTCCGGCAGGCCATAGCCCGCCACGCCTCTGACCAGTACGCCCTTGCTGGCGAGATAGGCTTCGGCTTCCTTCGCCGTGCGACCCGGAGTATCGGGGAATTTCGCCAGTACGAAGTTGGCGGCGGACGGCGTGCAGTCGAGGCCAAGCCCGCCGAGCTGCTGCGCGAGCCACCGGCGCCAGTTCCGCACATGCTCCAGCGACTTTTCGACAAAGGCGTCGTCGTTCAGCGCGGCGAGGGCGGCAGCCTGAGCGGGGGCGTTCACGTTGAACGGGCTGCGGATCCGCTCCATCGCCGACACCATCTCCGCCGGCGCATAGGCCCAGCCGACCCGAAGGGCCGCAAGGCCGTGCAGCTTGGAGAAGGTGCGCGTCACCACAATGTTCTCCGCCTCACGGGCCAGCGCAATCCCGTCCTCATAGGCCGGATCGTCGGAGAACTCCGCATAGGCGCCGTCGAGCACCAGGATCACGTCCGACGGCAGGTTCTCGTGCAGGCGGCGGATGTCTGGGCCGTTGATCCACGATCCAGTC
>CAIUZX010000056.1 GCA_903903715.1 uncultured Caulobacterales bacterium | reverse complement strand
GTGGAGGCCCGCCTTGTCATACGATCGATCTCAGCCAAGCAGAGGCCGCGACGGTAAAATTGGGAGTTTGGGCGCCGTGGCTTGACCGCTCTCCACCCAAAGCCGAAATTGGCAGAGTCCGCTCTTCGGCGGCCCGTTCAGCGGGCGCAATTTCCCAACGACGCGCGCGGTTTCCCGTCGGCGAAGGGGCGATAAATGGGGGAGGCGGGCGAAATGTCCGGCCTTTTGAAATCTTCAGGGTCTACGTCGTGCAGAGGTTCGGCCGGAGGCTTCGCCCGTCTTTCGGTCTCTTCTCGTCGGGGTGGGGTCCTTTCCTACCTTTTCCAACCCATCATGGGCGCCCGAGTCTCCAAGACCGGTCCTGTCGCCGATGTTCGGGCGTGATCATCGCCTCCCCCCTGCGACGGGACGGGTCCAGTGTAACCTGAGGTTGGAGGAGGGTGGACAAGCAGAGGGCCGCTTCGCCGAGTCAGGCGCGGCGACACCTGCGCCGCGTCGTGCCGAAACACCTTGTTCGACAAAGCTTTACGCCCCGGTGAAGGATTGAAGATCTGACAGAACGTCAGAGTTGAAATGCTGGGACAAGTCGACATTCGGCGTGGGCGCCGAGACTTCCAACCCCCACACCCTACGACAACGGCTGAGCGTCCATGCGGCTGATGGACTGGCGTTTGGACCAGTGGTCCGCGACCCGGTTGCGGAAGATCTCCGGGCGGTCGGACAGGACCTCGGTCTCGAGCCACAGGCGCTTCAGATGCCGCACCTGGCCGGAGGCGCGATCATCCTCATAGGCCGTGCGGCCATGCAGCACGTGGTAGTTGTTGATGAACTGCATGTCGCCGGGCAGGAAATCCATCATCACCGACCAGCGCCCGCTCTCGGCCGCGTCCTGCATCCAGTTCAGCGCCTCGACCGCCTTGTCCGTCAGGCGCGGGGCGTCGGCGTGGCGCTGGGAGGCGAAGACGTACGGCGCGATCAGGCGCACGAACAGCCGTCCCGCATGTTCGGTGAACACCGGCACGAAGTACCAGCCCCTGGCCCCCGGCGCCTGTTCGCCGCGGAAGTCGAAGGGCTGGGGCTTGTAGAGCTCGGCGGCGAGGTCTGGCCGGGTCCGCACCAGTTCGTTGTGCAGGGCCACCGAATTGGCCACCGCCGACAGGCCGCCGGAGACGCCGGTCTGGAGGCACATCAGGCCGACGAGATCCGAGCCGTCGCAGTGGTAGTCGAGCTTGATCTGGCCAAGCTCATTGCCCCTGGCGGTCGGGTCGTCCTTCGCCTTGCCATGGTCGGTGACGTCGCCGAGGAGGTGCCCGTACTTGTTCTGCGGCCAGGGCCGGCCAAGGTGCGCGCCGATCCCCCAGTAGATCAGGCACATCTCGTCATTGGTGTAGTGGCTGCGGTCGATCCCGCGCAGGCGGACGAAGCCGCGGCCGTTCATCAGCTCCGCCTCGATCCGCTTGAGACGCCGGGAGAGGGTCGGCAGCGGGAAGTCCGCCTTGCCGACGGACATCAGGTCATCGATCCGGGTGCGGGAGGCGCCGAGGGCGTCGTTGATCTCGTCGAGCTCGCGGTCCGTCAGATGTTCCGTCCAGACGTCCGGATCGGCCATCTGCTCGGCGGTCCACTCGCAGGCGGTCTCGAGGATCCGAGGTTCAGGGATGGGGGGCGCGGGCGTATCGGTCATAGACGTCTCTCCCGTCCCGTCCGCCGGTCATGGACTTCGCCAGGGTGCGGGACGACCTATTGGCGCGCCGACGGAGCGCGGCGTCAAGACAGGATCGGGAGAGCCGTCCGCGTGGGGCCGCCTTCGCCTAACGGCGTCGGTTGACCCAGACCGCCAGGGCGACGCCGAGGGCGGCGAGACCTAAGCCGATGTAGGTCCACTTGATGTCGCCGGTCATGAAGCTGCCGGGCAGGACATTGATCCCCTGCAGGATCCAGATCGCGCCGATGAACACGCACGGCCCGCTCAAAAGCGTCGCCAGATACCTCAGGATAATCATCGTGACGTCCTCCACCAATCGATCCGTGACAGTACCGCGCCGATCCGCACCGCCGTCCACCGGATTCATACTGCTGGCGTACGGGGCCTCCCAAGCGTTAGGGTCGAGCCTGACCTCGCCGCCCGCGTTCGGCTGATAAAGGCCGAAGGTCGGGCCACACCTCAAAAGACCGGCTATGAAGGGCGGACGAGCGCGCGATCATGGACCCCGCCGACATCATCGACTTCTGGTTCAACGCGCTGAAGCCCGCGCAGTGGTTCAAGGCGTCGGCCGAGCTGGACGCGCAGATCCGGCGGCAGTTCGGCCCCGCGCACCTGGCGGCCTCCCGCTGCGAGACCGATTACTGGCGCGTCACCGCCGCCGGGCGTCTTGCGGAAATCATCGTCCTCGACCAGTTCTCCCGCAACATCCATCGCGGGGCGCCGAAGGCGTTCGAGGCGGATCCCCTCGCCCTGGCTTTGGCGCAGACCGCCGTCGCTCAGGGGGCGGACATGGCGCTCTC